>VGKR01000065.1 GCA_016866915.1 Candidatus Pacearchaeota archaeon | reverse complement strand
AACAATTTGTAAATTCAATAATTTAGTATGTGTCTCATTCGAGAAAAAAATCAGAAGTTTATGCGAAAAGGACAAAATTAAAAATATAGGGCTGCTGCAAATTTTACAAGAAGCAATAAGATTAAATTTAATTGATAGGGAAAAAGCAAAAAAAATAGTTCTAAATTTAAAGAATAATGGTTTGTATTTAGATAAAGAAAGTTATAGTAATATTTTAAATAAACTTGATAATTGCTAATTTTATTATCATAAAAATACAATGGATAATCCAAAAAAATCACCAAATCTAACTTTAGAAGAAGAGAACTCTTTAACTTTTTCTTATGATAAGAATGCTATTGAAGAGTTAAAGAAATTTGTTGAAAGTAATAATTCTCAAGAAAAAAAATAAAATTGTTTATATTAAGAAGTTATATATAACAGTTTTTGCAAACAATTTTTATCTTTTTCTAAAAGACCATAAAAGTTAAAAGTAATAGTTGCTTGCTAAAAAATTCAAAAAATATCTCCTGATATAATAATCTCGCCACGATATAATGCAGCAATATACAAAAAGAACAGAACATCAGATACACCACCCATGACAAACAGTTGTCAGGATAAAATCGGTATAATGATTGCTTAATATACTGAATTCCCATAAATAACAAAACAGTTAAAAAAGTAAAAATTAAAAAACACTACAAACAATTAAAGCTAATTTGAATCCTATTACAAAATTCATATCATTAATATTTTTATCTTATTTTGATAAAATATAGATACAATTTAATATTTTTTACAATGTAGATAAATGAATTCAGACTTAACTTTCATAACAAATGAAGAAGGCCAAACTCTAAAGGAAAGATTTGAAGTCCTGATTAAAGATTCACGCTTTTTTGATTGTCTGGTTGGCTATTTTTATTCAAGTGGATTTCATGCAATTTATAAAGCCTTAGAAAAAACAGAAAAAATAAGAATACTAATTGGAATAAGCACAAGCAGAAAAATATTTGATTTAATAAATTCTCCCCTAGCCCTTCAAAACCCCACAGTTTTATCAACTGATTCTCTTTCTGCTTCTTTATCCAATTCTTTTACCAATTCAATACCAGATTCTTTTTCTCCTTCTCCATCACCCCAAAACCAGCTTCAATTCCAGTTTTCTCATTCACAAGTAAAAGAGGATTTTGAATCTCTCACAATCAATGAATTTGAACAATCAGAAGACAGAAAGGAAATTGAAGAAGGAGTTGCTAAATTCATTGAGTGGTTAAAAACAAAAAAATTAGAAATAAGAGCCTATCCAACCCAAAATATTCATGCAAAGCTTTATATTATGACATTTCTTGAAGGAGACAGAGACATCGGCAGGGTCATCACAGGTTCAAGCAACTTCAGCCAGTCAGGTTTAATAGATAATCTTGAATTTAATGTTGAGTTAAAAAACAGAGCAGATTATGATTTTGCCCTCACCAAATTCAACCAGCTCTGGGCAGATGCAGTGGATGTAAGCGAAAAATATATCCAGACCGTCAACACAAAAACATGGCTTTCCCAGGATGTCACCCCATACGAACTCTATCTAAAATTTCTGTATGAATATTTTAAAGATGAACTCACTCAAACTGATGAACTTTTCATTAAGTATTACCCCCAGGAATTTCTA
>VGKR01000064.1 GCA_016866915.1 Candidatus Pacearchaeota archaeon | reverse complement strand
TGAGAATCGAAGAAAGAGTTTTTGAAACAAAAATAATAAAACTTATCGATGAATATTTTGAAAATTATGAAGAAGTTAAGGAGAGATTAGGAATTCCAAGAGGAAATGAATTTGCATTAGGATTTGTCTATTCCAATGGAACAGAAATTGGATTTTCTTATTCAGAAGGAGAGTTTGTCTTTACAGGGAATTCTAATATTATACCCCCAAAGGTATCTAGTGTTTTCGCAGACGAGAGTTCTATAGAATATATAAGCTCAGATGCATCTAAAAAAATCAGTAAAATCAAAATAATAATATGGTAAAAATATTTGATAATCGCAGAGGATGGATAAAGATTGCTGAGGCATTTTTCGCTCTTTTGCTTGTAGCTACTGTTGTAATTGCAGTTGTCAGCCAGATTAACATAAAAACAACTAGTTATTCTTCTAAAATTCTGTCTGTTGAAAGAGGAATTTTAAAAGAAATAGAATTGAATTACACTTTGCGGACAGAGGTAATTAACACAGAAGGAATTGTTGAATGGGGTGATTTTCCAGCTCAGACAAAAGAAAAAATACAAACTTTAACTCCTAGTTATCTGACTTGTGTTGCGAAAATCTGCGAACCTACAGATGAATGTGTTTTAGATGAGGAAAATAATGTTTTAGGCGAAGGAGATGTTTATGTCGATTCTGTTCTAATTTACTCTAATTTAGAAAAATATAATCCGAGACTGCTGAAGCTATTCTGCGGTATATGAATATCTTAAAATTAATAAACTCGCTCTTCTTGGATTAATTATGACAAAAGTCTTAATAGAAAAATTCAAGTTTTTGGAGCATACAGCTGACATAAAGTTCAAGGCATTTGGAAATTCAATTAAAGAAGTTTTTGAAAATTCAGCTTTAGCTTTGTTTAGAGTATTTTATGACAAAAAAGTTGAAGAAAAAAAAGCCTACAAAATCAAAGTAAAAGGAAATGATTTGGAAAGTTTGCTGTATAATTTCCTTGAAGAGTTTTTGGTTTTGTTTGACAGCAAAAATTTTCTTCCATTCCGAATAAAAAATCTGGAGCTAAATGAGAAGAAATTTAAAATTTCTGCTGTTGTCGTCGGTGATGAGCTGTCTAATTATAACGCGCATGTTCATGTCAAAGCAATAACATACAGTGGCATGTTTGTAAAAAAACAAAAGAATAACTGGGTAAGCCAGGTTCTTGTGGATGTTTAAAATGTATAAAGAAAGATTAATAAAAATTGAGAAAAATATTTATGAGTTGCCGAAAGAAGAAGGAATGAAAGTTCCTGGAAGAGTTTTCTTTTCTGAAAAAATGATTAAAGAAATTGAAGAGGACAGTCTAAAGCAGATAAGAAATGTTGCTATGCTTCCTGGAATATTGAAATATTCTATTGGACTTGCAGACATGCATGTTGGATACGGATTTCCAATCGGAGGTGTTGCTGTTTTTGATTTAGATAAGGGAATTATAAGTCCTGGCGGTGTTGGTTATGACATTAACTGCTCTGTTCGCTTGCTTAGAACTAATCTTACGAAAGCAGATATTTTGAAAAAGCAGAAAGAGGTTCTAGATGCTCTTGATAGAAAAATTCCATCTGGTGTCGGAAGAGGAAGCAAATTCAATATGAATCGCAGTGAATTAAACAGAATTCTTGAAGGTGGTGCAAAATATCTTGTTGAAAAAGGATATGGAATGAAAGAAGATTATCTGCACACAGAAGAA
>VGKR01000063.1 GCA_016866915.1 Candidatus Pacearchaeota archaeon | reverse complement strand
AAATATCTCGATAAAAATCAGCTTCTTTCACAAGTTCTTTGGCTACATGCCCTCTTTGAGAGATAACAATTGTCTTTTTCCCTCTTCTCCTAAGAAACTCAAGAAGATAAGTAAAATCACTATCTCCTGAAAAAAGAACAAAGGTATCATAGTTATCCATCCAGCCAATTGCATCAACCGCAATCTCGACATCAAAGTTTGCCTTTCGATGTTTTTCTATTTGGCCTACTTCTTTTATCGACTTAGTTAATAATCGATAACCATTTCTTTTAAGAAAAGCCAGAAAATCATCATGTCCTCTTGAGCCAAAACGAGCCGAATAAAAATTTATGCTAACCAATCTGTCTCTTTTTACAAAAAATTTCCTCAATTTCTTATAATCCATCTTCCAATAGCCTTTCGGGAATGGTTTCCAGTGAAATCCCTTTCGAAGTTTTTTAATCCTTGGGGGTTCAATTCCCAAATCAGCCAGTGATCTCTCAATATTTGCTGCATCAATAAAAACTGCTACCCGACCTTTTAAAAAATTATTTCTCTTCTGATTTTTGGTTAATTTTTTTACTTTCTTATTCATTTTTTCAACTATCTTATTATTATTTAATCTGGCTCGAAATCCTCTGTTATCTCAAATGCTCTCCTTAAAATTTTTTCTTTTATTTCTTGCGCTCTGGATAATGAGTTATCATTTTCTACTCTTGAAATAATTTCTCCCAATGCTTCTGCAATATGAATTGCAGCATAAAATGGAGTATCTTTAGTTACGGAAAAAGCAGAAAAATCTGTGTTGGTCGCGATTATAATCAAACTCTTCTCTGGCAAATACTCATAAGTTTTCCATGGAGAATCTTTTCCTAAAGATTCATAATCATGAATTACCTCATATGTTTGCCCCTTGATTGTTATAAAATGTGAGACTATCTTTTGCGTACTATCTTTAGGTTCTCTTATTCTCTCATTTTTAGCTAAGATTTTATTTATGGCGTGATGAATTGGTGAAGATCTATTTTCAATTACAAGATGACCTAAGGGGTCTTCAAGATTTGATGACCTTTTTCTTTTTTGAGGAGTTTCTATATCAAAATGTTCTTTCAATTCATGAAAAGCTTTTACAATTGCTTCTTTGAAATCTTCTGTTTTTTCTTTTATTTCTTTTGTAATCTTTGCATATAATGATGTTTGTCTTGCTTTCTTAACCAAGTCTTTAAATTCTTCTTCAAGAATTCTAACCGCTTCTTTATATTCTCCACTCTCAGTCTCGAATTCTTTTTTGTTATGAGAAACAGAAACATGATCTAGGTAAATTTCGCCAATAATTCGTGATACTGTAGGGTGCTGAGGAATACCCACTTTATCGTAATTCGTAATCATTCTCCCTCTTCTGATGGTATTAAAACCATAAAGTCCTTTATCTGACCCCTTTTTCATAAGCCCATACCATCCGTAAATTTTATTACCATCCTTTAATATTCTTTCAAATGATGTTTTTCCTTCCTCTGTTAGCTCTGGTTCTCTGGGAATACATTCTTCCTGGTTAACATAAATTTTTACCTCTCCTGATTTTATAAAATGTGCAAATCTACTACTAAAATCATTTAAAACATCCTTTCTTCGTTGTCTATTTACATGTCTTTTTAAATTTTCAATTTTAATAGATGTCCCATGTTTATCTGTATTTTTTTCAAAAACACCTAATTTATCCATCCAATTGTTGCTATCTTTCGCCGACCACTTATCCTCATCATATTGATATTTATAACCAAATTTTGAA
>VGKR01000062.1 GCA_016866915.1 Candidatus Pacearchaeota archaeon | reverse complement strand
ATAGGAAAGTTTAAAATAAGCTGAGTAAAATAATCAATTGAATTTCCCGCAAGTTTTGTTGTGAATGAAGAAAATATTGAGCCTATTTCTACAGCAAATCTTTCTGAAGAAAAAAAAGATGGAAAAATAGATTGCAATATATTTGTGAAATCTATTTTATGTGTCAATTGAAAAATTTCTATAGCCTGATTTATCAACATTGGTGTTAGAAACCAGATTGGAAGAATTATAATTAGTATTAAAAATAAAAGAATGAGAAGTACTGATAGAGTTTTTGCTTTTGTATGTTTATATAACCAATCATAAACAGGTGAAAAAGTAAACGCAAGAAGTGCTGCGATAATTATTGACAATGCGATAGGTCTTAGAATAAGAAAGGACAAAAGTATTAGAAATAGAATAATTATTCCAGAGACTAATTGTTTTGAAGAGTACTCATTAACTACCATTTTAATCTTCTTTTAAATTTACTATTAATTAAAATGCTAAGAAATTTATAAAGCTTTGCAGATATCTTGCTTTATTCGTTTCGAACAAAAACAGAAGCACATACAAAAAATTTATAAGCAAAATTTGTTAAATAGAGTTCATGAATTTTATAACAAAGATTTTTCAAGGAAAAAGTGATTCTTTGGTCCATATTCAATTTCAAAAATTTGGAAGAGGTGAATTTAAAAATAAAGCCTTAATCATTGCAAAAAGAATAAAAAACATTATAAGCATCTCAACAACAGCTGATTTTGCTAATGAATTAGTTTATTTCTGCGCAAAAAAACTTGGAAAAAACAGAACAAACGTTACCGGCGCGATTGTTTCGACAAGTGATCTTAAAAATTTCTTAGAAATAAAAGATATAAAGCAGTTTCAGGGTGTAAAAAGATATATTATTGATAAAGAAATGTCTGGAGATGAAATTCTCTTGCTTCTTGAAAAATTTCCGAAAGCTTTCTTTGCTTTAAGTTTTAATGTACCGGGAAATTCTCTTTCTCTTAAAATAAAACCAAAAGCTCCGAAATCGGCTAAGCCGAGCACTAAAGAAGACAAAAAACTTCCAGCTGATTTTTGCAAAATAACTACTGAAGATAATAATCTTGCAGAAGATTTTGTTTTTGAAAAACCATTCTTCAAAAAAGCAGAGATTTCCCACACCTATTTGATTAAAGAAATCGAGATTCCAGAATCACTAAAAAAAAGCGATGATTTTTTAAAAATTAGAGAGGAATCTAAAAGAAAAGGAGAAATTATAAGAATTGCTGAAATTGACGGAGAAAAAATCGAGAAAAGAATTAATTTTTCAGCCTGATTTTCAAATTTCAAACCAAAGAGCTTTTAAACCCCTTTTTTCTTGATATTCTGTTCATTCCAGAGTGAAATAAAATGTTATCCGCTAAATTAATTAGAAATGCCTACGAAGAAATCACCAAGGAAAGGAAGCCTACGATTTTGGCCAAGAAAAAGAATTAATAAATTCTGCCCTAGAGTTAACTGGAATGCTATTTCTTTTGATGAAGGAACACTTAAAGGTTTTATATGTTATAAAAAAGGCATGGCTTCTGCATATGTAAAAGAAAACACGCCGAATTCTATGACAAAAAACAAAAAGATTATTATTCCTGTAACAATTCTGGAATGTCCGCCATTAAAAATTCTTTCAGTTAGATTTTACAAAAATAATCAGATTGCTAAAGAAATTTTATCTGAAAACGTTGATAAGGAATTAAAAAGAAAAATTAAAATATCAAAAAAGAAAATCGGAAAAATAGAGGAGATTAAATCTGAAGAATTTGATGACATAAGAATTCTGTGC
>VGKR01000061.1 GCA_016866915.1 Candidatus Pacearchaeota archaeon | reverse complement strand
TCCTTCTTTTTATTTTTCTTTATTATCCGAACATTGAGAACAAATCACTCGATTCTTTTTTCATTTCCGGATTTTTTTCTATAATATTTACGTTTTCTTTTGGTCTGCCACTTTTACAATTCGGACACAACCACTGTTTATTAGATTTACTTACACATCTTATACAACCAATAGTCTGACAAGAATCACATGCCATAAGTTCTATTACAAGCTGACTACAATTTGGACAACTTATTCCCATGATTTATATTTTAATTTCTACTGTTTTATCTTTAAAGAGAATAATTTTAATTAGGTTGTAACTGTAGTGATTCATCAAATGTTTCTGCGTATTATTTCAACTGCTTTATCAATTTCAGTTTTTAAAACATTTAATGGTGGAAACAAAACAACTCTGCCTTCAAGAGAGCTTATAATTAAACCATCTTTTAAACATCTAGTTTCTGTTCCTTCTCTTTTTTCATCAAATCCAATACACAATCCTTTTCCTTCAGGTTCACAAAATTCAGACAATCTTTTAATTAAATATTTACCGTTTTCATTTGCTCTATCTACAAGGTTTTCCTTTCTTATATAGTCGATGTTTGAAATTGCAGCTTCTACTGACAGTGGATGCCAACCAAATGTAGAGTAATTGCTAAATTCAAAACGCATTGATTCAGCAATGTTTGGTTTAGCTATTGTTGCCCCAATTGCAGCATAACCTGAACTAAACCCCTTTGCAATAGTAATTATATCCGGTTCTAGACCATAGTGTTCAAATCCGAACCATTTTCCTGTTCTACCAAATCCAGTCGCTACCTCATCACAAATGAATAACGTATCTGTTTCTTTACATGCTTCTATTACAGCATCAAAAAAATCTTGTGGTGGAACTATAACACCTAAATTACAGATAATTGGCTCTGAAATAAATGCAGAAATATCTCTCTTTTTGATTAGATTCTCTGCTTCTTCAGTAGTTTTTCTCCAGTCCTTTGCATAAATCTGAATATAATCTTTGGAAAATTTTCCAAAATGTGCTTCATGTTGTGGAATTTTTACAAGTGAAAGACAAGCAATTGACTGTCCATGATATGCTTCTTTAAATGCTAAAAATTTCTTTCTTTTATTATACGCGCGAGACATCTTTAAAGCAATTTCATTCGCCTCTGTTCCTCCAGTAGCTCTAAAGCAAGTTCCGTTTCTTTTTGGTAAAATATTAACAATTTTTTCAGCAAGGTGCTCCCATCTTCTATAAATGTAAGTAGGTGATACGTATTCTGGGCCTTTAAATTTTTTTATAGATTTAAGAATATCTTCTCTTTTCCATCCTACATTACCAACACACCAACCCATCATAAAATCCAAATACTTTTTCCCATTTTTTTCAACTAGATAACTTCCTTTAGAATTTATAATCTCAAGAGGATGGGGTGGTGAATCCCTGAACAAAAATTCTTTCGTTTTAGCATTAATTTTATTCATATTCTCACTTTATGCGGAGGGTGGGATTTGAACCCACGAAGGGACTAACCCAGCAGGTCTTGAGCATCGACATCATTGAATCAGCGCTCAATGATACTACCGCGATTGACCAGGCTACGCGACCTCCGCAGTTATAAATTAATTTCACATTTTAAAAACTTATCTAAGAACTTAGAAAAATTATGCCACGTTTTCCAATTCAGATTTCAACTGCTCTATCTGTCCTTTCAAATCAGCTATTGTTGCTTCCACTGTTTCAACATCTTGATATTCTGGCCTTTCTATTACCGTATCATAAGAAGGAACAGCAGGTCTTTCCTGTAAACCACTTGGTCTTACTAATTCTTGATCAAGTGAATTCAATCTTCCTTCAAGTTTTGTTATTGCTTCCTGCACTACTTTGAATGTTTCATCTCTTGCCT
>VGKR01000060.1 GCA_016866915.1 Candidatus Pacearchaeota archaeon | reverse complement strand
ATTTGGAGGAGGAGCTGCTAAAGATGTGGATTTTAATAAAGCAGATTGGGCAGATATTCCAGCAAGATTTGAATCAGGAACTCAAAATATTGCAGGTGCAATTGGTTTGGGAAGAGCAATAAAATATATTCAGGAAATAGGAATTGAAAATATTGAGAAATGGGAGAGAAAATTAACAGCTTATGCTTTAACTCGATTAAAAGAAGTTCCTGGAATTGTGATATATAATAATCAAAAAAATAGTTCTGGAATAATTTCATTTAATCTTGGAAAAATTCATCCTCATGATGTTGCTTCGCTTTTGGATGCAGAAGGAATTGTAATAAGAACAGGAAGACATTGCAATAATCTTCTTATGAAACAGCTTGGACTTGGAGGAACATGTCGAATTAGTTTTTATTTCTACAATACTTTTGAAGATATTGATGCTCTGGTTTCTGTTCTAAAAAAAATAGCAAAGAAATTTGAATAAAATGGAATTCGGAGTGCCAAAAAGCATGTATTCTAAGCATATTATGGAATTGTATAAATCTCAGAAAAACTATGGCTTGCTTGAAAATTCCACAGCAGAAGCTACTGAAACAAACTCTGCTTGCGGAGATGAAATAACAATCCAGCTTATTGTCAAAAAGAATAAAGTTCAGAATGCAAAATTCAGCGGAAGCGGATGTGTTTTAAGCCTTGTCTCTGCTTCTCTTCTTACAGACAAAATAAAAGAAATGGAAGTAAAAGATATAAAAAATCTAGATAAAAAAGATATTCTAAAACTAATGGGATTTTCAATAACACTCTCAAGAATGAAATGCGTTATGCTTCCTCTTGAAGCTGTGAAGAAAGCACTGCGTTAACATCTGATTTTGCAATAACTCTTAAAAAAGAAGAGCGGGGATTTTATCCCCGCATATCGAAAAATCATCTTATCGCCCACAACCACAATCACTTGTTCCTGTTAATGCTCCGCAGGTTGAAGAGCCACAATTTCTATCCAAAGTACATCCTTGCCCACAAGTACTGCAAGGAATAATCTCTGAATTATCTGTTTCTGCTTTTACATCCGAAACTCCTGTGACAAAAATTGCTCCAACCACAAGCAATCCCAGCAACAATGCAAAAATCCATATATTCATGTCATACCTCCCTAAATTTAATTAAAATTTTTAAGAAACAGTTTATTATATTCACTTTGGAGAAACTAGTTTCAATCCCTTAAAACAACAACATTATTCATTCCACGACGTTTTCTTTCAATTAATTGCTTTGCTTCAAGCTTGTCAAGAAGCCGGGTTATTCCAACTTTTCCAACACCAAGCTTTTCCATTAACTCTGCCTGGAAAATTGTTCCATTCTCTTCTTCAAGAATTCTGATAACTTCTTTTTCTTTTTTATCAAGTTTGCTTAAATCTAATTTTTTCTTTTTGTCTTTAATTTTTCTTATAACTATTCTTTCTTTTGGTTTTGTAAATATCAAAACTCCGCTGAAAATAATCAAAACTCCTACAATGACTAAAGCAAGATAAGTTTGCTGGTCTATTGTTTCATTCATAGGGCAGACAAGAGAGTGTTCGATTCCGCAACCAACAGCAACAATTTCTCTAAGTGCTCCTTGAAAAAGAAATATTATAACTATAAGTAGAACTGCAATTCCTAAAATCAAAAAACCAACCTGTTTGTTTTCCATCTGTATCTTCTTAGATGAATAAAAAATTATATTTTATAAAATTATTATAAAGGAATTAGAGTTTCCTTAAGCACTAAATATTTTCCGTCTGTTGTTACATAAACTGAAAAAACATCTCCATCTAAATTCAGTTCAAATTCATAAAAACTTCCCTGTTTTGTGACAGAAACAATTTCTACCGAGCTTCCAGGAACTTCGTTTTCAAAAAATCAATTAATTTTT
>VGKR01000059.1 GCA_016866915.1 Candidatus Pacearchaeota archaeon | reverse complement strand
GTCAAACATTAAATTTTACATCCACCCACTCAAACCTTTTTGTTTCTTTTTCTCTTTTAATTCTCTAAGTTTTTCCAATTGCTTATTAACTCTTTCTTCTGAGAAATCATGTTCTTCAATTAAAATTTTCTTTATTTTTTCTTCATCTACTTTTCCGAAATTAATCTCAGCTTTGACAACATCGGGTTTATGAAAAAGTTCAAATATTTCTTTCCAATCAAATTTATCTGCTTCAGGCAAACTCATAATCTGCTCTTCAACATTTTTAAAAATAATAACAGGTTGCCTGTATTTTTTAACAATCTCTAAAGCTCGTTTTGGACCAATACCTAAAAGACCTTTGGGATTATAATCTGTTCCAACTAAAATTCCCAAACAAATTAACTGATCTAAATTTATTTCTAAAAAATTCAGAACTCTTTCAAGTTCAATAAGCTCTGGATTTATTTCAATCCATCCGGAAAATGTTTTTCTTCTTCTTGCTAAACCAAGATTGCGAATAAGTTTTGGAGCTCCAAACAAAAGACAGTCATAATCCTGACTAACTGTTGCATAAATATTTGGATTCATTTTGTTTAAATAAGATGCTTGAGCTTCTCCTTCACTAGGTGCTTGAATAACAGCAATTCCCATTGCTTCAAGAAGTTCCTTGCTTTCTTTTATCATATCTTCGTCAAGTCTAACCAATTGAGAACTGTATCGCCTCATTCTATCAACATCTTCGTCTTCTTTTGCTTTTTCATATCTCTCTTTTGCCATATCTCTTCCTTCTTCTCTTAATTTATGAGTATTAATTTTAAGAGCAGGGGGTTTTCCATCAAAGACATAAACAAGTTTTATCCCTTCTGTAAGCAGATTAACATTTCTATAAAAAATTCCAGAAAGATGGCTTGTAATTCTTTTCCTATTATCCATCAAAGGAGTTCCGTCTGGTTGTCTTATTGTAGAAAGAAATTGATAGAGCATGTTGTATGCATCAACACAAACAGTTTTTTCCTTCAAATTCGACATTTCAATTTCTTTTCTAGGAATAATATCTTTAATGTTTAATCCCATAATATTTCAAGAATTGCCAAATATAAATAATTAACTAAAAGGTGGAGAATCATTTCTTCTTTTTAAAAGAGATGCGTCTAAAGATAAAGGATTTGTAAGATGCTGCCTCTGACCCCAAAGATGCAATCTTTTAGAAGATGTATTTTCTGGTTTAAACCTATAATCTGAATCTATGTGAGAGTAATCAAATTTAACAGGTTTAAATCTAAATGTTTCTAATCCTTCTTCGTTTCTTGGAGACTCTGGTTGGAAATATTGAACTAATCCGAAATTATTTTGAGCTAAAAATATTTCTTCAGGTCTTAACAACATCATTCTTTGAATTTCTTCATTATCATAATTTTTAAGGCTTAACATTTGATCTTTTTTGAAATAGTTTTTCTCAGCAGCACTTCTAAAAAAAGTTTCTCCATCCTTAAAAACAACAGAAGCAACTCGTTCTTTTCCTTGTCGTGCTATTCGATAAAGATATTTAAATGAGTCTCTTGGATAGGTCTTATCAACCATAAGAACAATTCCATTTTCTCCTACAAAAATAAGATTTGATTCTATATCGCCAACGAGTTTTCTTTTTGAGGGGGTAATTCTCTCGCTAGAACCTTCTAATTTAGAAACCATATAATCAAGCATTCTGTTAGATTCTGTTTTTCTTACCATAATATCACTCCTCTTCAGTGGTATTTAAAGCTTTTGCTCTAAAAAATTCTGAAGATTTAAATAAGACAAACTCTTTTTGAAAAGAACATGGAAATCGATTTTATCCCTCTTGATTATGATTATTTTGACTTTAATGGGAGGAATTATGTTAGAATAATTGGAAGAAACAGTCAGAAAAAAAGAGTCTGCATAATAGACACCTGTGATGTTTATTTTTGGGCAATTCTAAAAGAAAAGATAAATTCAAAGAAAATAAACAATCTTATTGAAAAGATA
>VGKR01000058.1 GCA_016866915.1 Candidatus Pacearchaeota archaeon | reverse complement strand
AACTATATTTGTGTTTTCAACTAATGGATTTTCTCCTCCTAAATTATCGAGTCCTAATTCAGCTTCTTCCTCTATGCTCTCATCAATAATTAAGCTCCAATTTTTTAACATATTTTCTGCAGTTTTTTGACCAGCAATAATTGTTGATCCAACACGCCTAAGAAGTAATGTTTTTATAAATCCTCCAACATTGCCAAGTCTTCGCTTTAAAAGTTCTGAAAATTCCATTGCTTGCTTATATGCATCGTATAAATATGGAGGTAATTCAATTGCATCATTATCATTCTCACCATGCAATATAACTTTAATGGGTTTTAGAAATGGTTCTCCTGTTTCAGCATTAATCGTATTTTCAAGTTTTTCTCTTGTTCTTCTAACAATATGTCTTATAAAAGGATTATTTTTAATAAAAAACCCATCATCTAAAATTCGTTGGAGCCTGTCTAAGTCAGGTTTATTTAATTTGTCAAAATCTTCAGGAATAATTACATATTGGTTTTCTTTTAAATTTAACGTGTCTCTAATAATTCCAAAATTTTTAACATTTTCTTCTGATGGTGGGAAGGGATTTCTAACCCATTCCCAGTTTTGTCGTAAATCATCCTCTGCTTTTTCATTTCCTGTTATTAGGTTTATAGCTTTAGCTGGTTCTTTTCTCCATTTGCTAAATTCATTCCCAAGAATGCTATCATTAACCTGTGACAATATGTACAAAAGATCCCATACTTCAATAGGATACAATTGAACAGGTGTTGCAGTGGAAAGTAGCATGCTCTTTGTTTTTTTAGAAATCTCAAGAGCAAATTTCATAAGGTTATTAGGTTCAGGTTTTTCATTTTCTTTATCTGGACCTAAATTTCTTCTTCTTGCTCTATGTGCCTCATCAATAATTATACACTCATAATTTAATCCAAAAAGGGGTGTAACAGATTCTGATTTCGCTGTAACAAGCCCTTGAGAAATAATACCAATTTTCCTGGGACATTTTCTTATTCCATTGTCAATATTACAGGGATATTTAAATCCATTTTCATCAATCCATTCTTTACCTGTCCATACTGCAGAAGGAACATCCAGAAGATTGTTTAGCTCATCTTGCCATTGCCAAATAAGATTCTTCGGTACAATAATAAGAACAGGTTTACCACCATATAAAATCATTAGTTGAGCAGCAATTGCTAACTCAACTGTTTTACCAAGTCCAACAACATCTGCTAATACAAATCTTGCAAAATGAGGTTTTTTATGATCTTCAAATGCTAATTTTGCAAAATATTTTTGGTGTTCCCACAGCCCAAAATCTCTTCTATAGACAGGTGATTCAATTACTGTAGAAGCAGGTTTATCTTTATTTTTCCAGTCCTCTATCTTTTGTAGTATAGTTCTATTAGCAATTCTTTTAATATCTTCAATAATAAAATCTGAAAGTGGAACAGCAAAAGGACTAGTCCAAAAATAATTGAATTCCCTTTCTACCCATTTAATTGCTTCCTCTGAGTCATCTTCCCATAGAATCTCATAGTTTAACTTCCATGCAGCAAAAGATTCATTTAAACTTCCGATAAAAGCAGTTTTTGTTCCATCTTTAAAAGTAATAACTCCAGCTTTTCCATGAATAAGACCAAAAACATCCTGGGGAATAACTTTTATTTGTAGTTTTTTTGGTTTTATTAGCTCGTATAATTTTATTAATCTAGTTTTCGCTCCATTAAATTTTTCTTCAGGATTAAACCTGCACCATTCTTTTCTTAAATTATTATGAGCAGAAGCTAAAGAGAGAAAATCAGTTTTTTTCAACTCAGAATTACATACTATTCTAATTGTACCTTCAATTTTTTCAATTGCTTCACCAGCTATTTCAAGAATTGAAGTACTGAAATATCCAGCAATTCTGTCATATGAAATTGCACTTGCTAACTTCTTATTTAAAAACGCCTCACCTAATTTACTAATTCTTGAAGAATACCTATTTATCATTAAATACCATCATTTCTTACAAGCTCTTTAAGCAACTTTGAGTAAACTGCTTCATTTTTCCAATGACCCATATTATTTATAAATTCAAATGTGGATATAAAT
>VGKR01000057.1 GCA_016866915.1 Candidatus Pacearchaeota archaeon | reverse complement strand
ATTTGAAGGATTTGAAAAAAATTCAATCAGGAGATGTTCTTGTTACCAAGATGACAAATCCAGATATGGTTGTAACAATGCAAAAATGCGCTGCAATAGTCACAGATGAGGGTGGTTTAACAGCTCATGCATCAATTGTTTCGCGAGAAATGGGAATTCCCGCGATTGTAGGAACTCAGAAAGCAACAGAAAAATTGAAAGAAGGAGAAATAATAACAGTTAATGGATTCACAGGAAAAATTTACAAAGGAAAGATTTCTGAAAATATTCAAAAAGAAATTGCACCAGTAACAACCAACACAAAAACAAAAATTAAGGTGATTCTTGATCTTCCAAGTTTTGCTAAGCGAACTGAAAAAACCAAATTAAAAAGCGTTGGTTTAGCAAGATTAGAAGGAACAATTGCAGAGTCAGGAAAACATCCGCAATATTTTCTTTCAACAAATAATATTAAAGAATATGAAAATTTAATTTTCAAAGGAATAGATGAAATCGCAAAATCTTTTGAAGAGATTTGGATAAGAACATCTGACATACGAAGCGATGAGTTCAGAGAACTTGAGGGCTCTCCTAAAGAAGTAGAAGCAAATCCCATGCTTGGAATGCACGGAATAAGATATAGTTTAAAATATCCAGAGATTCTTAAGGCAGAATTAAATGCAATGAAAAGAGTTGCTGAAAAAGGCAAGAAAATAGGAATTCTCACACCCCAGATTATTTCTGTTGAAGAAGTTAAAAAACTAAAAGAATATCTTAAAGAAATTAATTTTGAAAACGCTCAACTTGGAATTATGATTGAAACACCTGCTTCTGTTCAGATAATTGAAGAATTATGCAGGGAAAAAATAGATTTCATTTCTTTTGGAACAAATGATTTAACTCAATACACTCTTGCGATTGATAGGGGAAACGAGCAAATTCAGAATATCTATAATGAATTACATCCAGCTATTCTTCATCAGATAGAATTCGTAATAAAGATTTGCAAAAAATATAATGTTGAAACAAGTATTTGCGGACAAGCGGGAAGTGAAAAAGAGATGGTTAAATTCTTAGTTGAGCAAGGAATTGACAGTATAAGTGTAAATGCAGATGTTGCAGCAGAGATTGCAGAATATATTTCAAATTTGGAAAGTTCAAAATCTTCGAATAAGGAAGAAATAGAAAAAGATTTCATAGAGCCTCAAAGCATCTTAGAGGAAGAGGAAACAAAAGAGAGTTATGAAGAAATTTCTGAAGAAGAAATAGATTTTGCTACAAAAATAAAAGCAGAAGAAGAGGATGGAATTGCAGAAGAAAAAGAAGAGAAGCGAATAGATAAAGAAATTGTGGAAGAAGAACAGACAGATAGAGAAGGGGGATTTGAAGAAGAACGCAAAGAAGAAGTTCTGGATATTTTCTAAAATTGCTTTATAATAGAATTCTAAATATTTATAAATAAAAAACTCTATTAATATTCATGGCCACAGGTGCTAAAAAAAAGAGGGTAAGGAAAAAAACAAAAAGAAGGAGAACTAGAGCTCCCGCAGTAAGAAGAACTCCCGCTGAAAGAAATTTAGATAGAGCATTAGTAAATAATTTTATAGCACTTCAAAAAGTAATGGTAAATCTTGCTACAAAATTTGATTTCTTATCTAATCAGATATCAAAACTTCTTGAATTATTTGAAATAGCTGCAAAATCTCTAGCTCAAAAAGATCTTGATTTAGGGCCAGAAAGAAAAGACACAAAAGAGATTATGGAAAGACTTGATAAAATTTCACAGCAAGCTGGATTAATCGGAAAAGGGCTTGTTCTTATACATGAAGTAAGCTCTGAACTTGGAGGAAAACCACCGTATCCAAGAATGCCTGAAGAAGTGTCCCGCATGGAGATGACTAAATCTATTTCGCCTGAATTTCTAAAGAAACCTCAAAATCCAAATGCTATGATGCCTTCAATGATATCTCCTCAATTTCAACCACCGATAGAAAAAAAACCAGCTCCAGGAATTCCTGGATATCAAAGATCATCATCTCTCGAAAATCCAAGGTCAGGTCCAATGCACATAGAAGCTTCTGAAGATAATCCTCTTTCTAAAAAT
>VGKR01000056.1 GCA_016866915.1 Candidatus Pacearchaeota archaeon | reverse complement strand
AGCAAAAAATAGACAAAGCATATTCTTGTTTATTAGACAAAGTTAAAGATAATTGTGCAACTATCAGCACAGAAGAAAAAATCTTTTCTCTTTTGACATTAAACCGATGTAGAGCAGAAGTAATATCCAGTTCTTATGGTGAAGGAACTTGTTGGCCAGGGCCTGGAGAAGAAAATTGTCAATTAAAAACAACAGCCCAAGCAGTTCTTGCCTTAAATGCAGCAGGAGTTAATACTGACAAGGCAAAAAATTGGCTTTTATCCCAAAGCAAAAGTCCTCCGCAGATTACTTGGTATCTTCAAATTGAAAGTTCAGAAGCAACAGCATGCACAATCTATTATAACCAGCAGTCTTTCACAGTAAATATAGGAGAAGATAAAAAACTAACAAATGATGCAGGGCCATGCTTAACTCGTGCATATAATAATTATTGGTTTGAGATTTTGCATACTTCTTCTTATTGCAGAGACTTGGAATTTGATATTTCGTGTGATAAAAATTTTCTAACAAATCTTTTATTTAAAAAATTAGATTCTGCAACAATTTATGTTTCAGAAGAATCTTCTTCTGCTTCAGCAGGAGGAGGAACAACAGAAAAAATTAAATCTTCTTGTTTTGCAGAAAAAACAATTTGCAATTATGAGGGAAGTTTATGGGCAGCAATTGTTCTTTCTTCTCTTGGAGAAGATGTCTCTTCCCATCTTCCTTATCTGATAACAATGGCAGAAGATAATGCAAGATACTTTCCTGATGTATTTCTTTATGCTATAACTTTATGGCCTGATTATCGTCTTTCTGTGCTTTCAAAACAAAAATCAAGTAAGTGGTGGATGGAATCAGGCGACAAATATTATGACACAGCTTTAGCACTTTATCCTTTCAGAAGTGATGTTATAACTGAAAAAACAAATGCAAAAGAATGGCTTTTAGATGTTCAGGATGCAAATGGATGCTGGGAAAATAATCTGAGAAGCACTGCTTTTATTTTACATTCAATTTGGCCAAGAAGTTTTGCAGGAGATTCAGGAGGAACAGAAATTTATTATTGCGAAGAAGCAGGATTTTATTGCGTGGCTCCTGAAGCATGTGAAGGTGCAATTCGCTCTGAATATGTTTGTGGAGGAATAAATTCAGAATGTTGCAGTGTTGCTCCCGCACAAAAAGCCTGCGCAGATTTAGGAGGAATTGTCTGTAGCAGTGGTGAGATTTGCAAACAAGGAACATCTGTTAGTGCAGCAGGCTTGTTAAGCGGACAAATATGTTGTGTTGGCTCAACTCCATTATGTGAAAAAAGTGCTGTAAAAACAGACACTTGTTCACCTGCAGGAGGAATTTGTAGAGTTTATGGTTGTGCAGAGAATGAAGAAATAACAACAGCATATGTTTGTGAGTATTCATCAGATTATTGTTGTCTTCCAGAAACAACTCCAAAAAAAGCAAGCACCCTTTGGCTCTGGATTTTAGGAATTTTAATTATTCTTGTTATTGTTGGAATAATCTTTAAAGATAAATTAAGAGAACTTTTGTTCAAATTAAAACCAAGAAAATCTAGAGGAGGACCCGGACCAATTCCAGGATTTAGAAGACCGCCTCCACCGCATTTCCCTATATTAAGAAGACCTCATCCAATGGCAAGACCAGCAATTGAAAGAAAAATACTTCCTTCTCATCCTCCAGCACATCCTCCAAGACCAATGGCGAGACTCCAAAAAACAGGTGCGCAAAGAGAGCTTGATGATGTTTTAAAGAAGTTAAAAGAGATGGGAAAATAACTAGCTGGAAATAAATAAAATTTATTAACTCTTTTTTTCTTGATTAATTATGAATAAAAAAATAATTGCAATAATTATTCTATTAATGATCTTTGTTTTTCCAACAATTTCCGCAGTTGAAATTGACATGAAATCAGAATTTGATTCAGGGGAGACACTTATTGCATCTATCTCAGGGAATTTTTTAGATAAAATAAATCGGAATAATATATTTTTTTATCAGGATCATGTAAGAATTCCTCTTTCTTATGATGTCAAAGAGATAGATGGGAATTTTTACATTTATGCTTTACTTTTAGAAAAAGGAATTGGAAATTATTCTATGGTTATAAGAAATGTAAGATATACGGAGGGAACTCAGATAATTGAAGAAGAAATTAG
>VGKR01000055.1 GCA_016866915.1 Candidatus Pacearchaeota archaeon | reverse complement strand
ATCCACCACATCCATTCCCGATATTACTTTTCCAAAAACAGGATGTTTTCCATCAAGATAGTTGTTATCTACAAGATTTATGAAGAACTGGCTTCCTCCTGTGTTTGGTCCTGCATTTGCCATTGCAATTGTTCCTCTGTTGTTTTTATCCAAATCTGTCTTAGTGAACTCGTCTTTAATCTGATATCCCGGTCCACCTCTTCCTGTTCCAGTTGGATCTCCTCCCTGAATCATGAAATTATCAATGACTCGGTGAAAGATAGTTCCGTCATAAAATCCCTTTTCAACAAGACTTTTGAAATTTCCAGAAGTAACCGGCATTTCGCTATACAACTGAATCACAATCTCTCCCTTTGTTGTTTCAAGTCTAACTCTTGTTTCTGAATTTTGTTTTGTCATCATAAAAATTCCCAAAATAACAGCTAAAATCAAAAGCACTGCAATTGTTATTTTCAGAGTTTTCTTTTTCATAGTTCAATTAACTCTAAATTTAATAGCTCTTTTAAATTTTTTCTAACTTAAAACTTAAAAACCCAATCGTCTTGAATTTTTCATGCCATCGCAGGAATTTAAGCACATATCATTTCATGACCAGATTCAGAGGAACAAGATAAAATCATTTCTTCTGATTGTAGTCATATTTGCATTTTTTCTTATTCTTGGATATGTCATTGCTTTGATTCTGGATCCAGGCTACTTTTTTATTATTCTGATTTTCGCCACTATTTTTTCTCTGATTTATGTTCTGGTTGGATATTATAATTCAGATAAAATAGCACTTGCTTCTGTGAAAGCAAAACCAGCTTCCCGAACAGAACATAGAATGCTTTATCATGCAGCTGAAGGAATTTCAATTGCATCTGGATTGCCTATGCCTAAACTTTATGTAATGGAAGCAGAAGAAATAAATGCATTTGCAACAGGAAGAAATCCACAGAAATCAGTCATCTGTTTTACAACAGGTGCTTTAAAAAAACTAGATAAGCAAGAGCTTGAAGGTGTTATGGCTCACGAGATGTCTCACATTGCAAATTATGACATTAGATTCATGACTTTGACTGTTGTTTTAATAGGAATGATTTCTATACTTGCTCAGTTGTTCCTTAGAAGTCTTTGGTTTTCAAGCATGAGTGGAGGCAGAAATCGAGATGGAAGAGCTCAATTGATTTTGATTTTAATTGGAGTTCTTCTTGCTATTCTTGCTCCAATTGCAGCTCAGCTTGTTTCTTTTGCAATTTCAAGAAAAAGAGAATATGCAGCTGACGCAACAGGTGTTAAATTTACAAGATATCCAGCAGGACTTGCAAATGCACTTAAAAAAATAAAAAATGAGTCTGTTTCTGAAAAAGAAAAAAAACATCGAGTTTCAAAAGCAATGGCTCCTTTGTTTATATCTGATCCTTTCAAAAAGAAAGTTCAAGGATTGTTCTCAACACATCCTCCGATTGATAGCAGAATAAAGCAGCTTGAGAGAATGTGAATAATTTATTTAGATATTAATCTTCATAAAACTTTAAATATTGGGTTTTTTCTGTTTTTCTATGGAAATCAACAATAAAGTTGCAAAGCAATTGAAACGCGATTTTCCTATTTTCAAGCATAATCCCAAACTGATTTATCTTGATAATGCAGCAACAACTCAGAAGCCTCAGCAAGTTATTGATATAATCAAAAATTTCTATGAAAAAGGATATGCGAATATTCAAAGAGGGATTTACAAACTAGGTGAAAAGGCAACAGAACTTTATTTGAATTCAAAAAAAAGCATAGCTGAATTTATTGGATGTGATTTTAAGGAAATAATTTACACAAAAAATGCAACAGATTCCCTTAATTTTCTTTCTTACACATTGTCTTCAATTATTCCAAAAGGCAGAAAAGAAATTGTCCTTACAGAAATGGAGCATTTGTCTAATTTGATTCCCTGGCAGCAGCTTGCAAAAAGAGAGAAAATGAAATTGAAATTCATTAAACTCAAAAAAGACAGTTATGAACTTGATATAGAGGACATGAAAAAGAAAATAACAAAGAAAACAGCTGTTGTTTGCCTAATTCACGTTTCAAATTCATTGGGAACAATAAATTCTATTAAAGAGATTATAAAATATGCCAAGTCAAAAGGAGCTATAACTGTTCTTGACGCAGCTCAATCTGTTCCTCATTTTA
>VGKR01000054.1 GCA_016866915.1 Candidatus Pacearchaeota archaeon | reverse complement strand
CAGAGCTTTCACTTTGTATCTTTTATCCTTCCATCTAAATTTTCTTCTTGTTCTTTTCAGTTTTAAAGCGCTTTTTAATCCCATGGTAAGACACCTGCGGTTTCTTGACCGTCAACTTCCCTTTGTGATACTTTATTAATTGAGAAATTGGTTTTTAAAAGTTGTGATGGATTTATTATCTAAAAATCTCCCTTAGTCAAATAATCCTAAACTCTTTTCCAAAAAAATCTTTGACGATTTTCTGCATCTCAAGAAGTCTTCTTTTGTTTCTTCCAATAAGGGCTGCTTTGTTTTTTCCACCTGAAATTATTATTTCTCCACCTCTAACGTCAAAATTCTTGAATGTAATTGGATTTACAATTGTTTTTATGAAATTTTCTGTCTCTCTTGAACTCTCAGGAAAAGCAATTACTTTTATTCTTCTGCCGAGAATTTCACTCATTTTTTTTATGTTTCTTCCATTTTCTCCGACAGCTTTATTAACAAGATGTTTTGGTACGCAAAAAACCAATGCCTCGTTGTATTTAAAGCAAAATCTTGTTCTTATCTTCATTATTTTTTCAAAGAGATTCAGATATCGTATATCCTGCATGCATAATGTATTAGCCATATTAACTATAAACTTGAATTAACTTTTGTTTTATAAATCTATTGCTATTTAATTCTAAAATTTTTATCCCTCTTATTTTTAAATATTCCAATTTCTTAGAAACAAATCTTTTTAAAGATTTTATTACATCTATTTCTATGAAAACTCTTAATTTGCACGTAGATTACATAAAATTTAAACCTCTGAAAAAAGCACTTAATACAGTTGAACCTCTTTCAGAATTAGACAAAAAAGAGAAATTAGTGAAAGAAGCACTTGTGGTTCTAACTGCAGTTGAAAAAACAGATATTCTCAATGAAATTTTAATCAAAAAATTTATTGATTCAATAAAAGATATTGCAAAACAAGTCAATACTAAAAGAATTGTTCTTTATCCATATGCACATCTATCAAGCAATTTATCAAGTCCTGAAATTGCAATGAAAATTTTGATGACTTCTGAAAAAGAACTTTCAAAACAGAACTTTGAAGTAATACGAGCACCATTCGGATATTACAAGGAATTTGAATTAAAAGTAAAAGGCCATCCTCTTAGTGAATTAAGTCGGGAGATTGGAATTGAAGAGAGAATCAAAAAAGAAAAAATTGAAGAAGAAACAGAAGATTTAACAGAAGAGCAAAGAAAAAGACTTTTAAGAGAAATTTCAAAATCCAAGTTAGACACTTCAAAACTAAAAGAAAATGACCATCGAATTCTCGGACAGCAAATGGATTTGTGGAGTTTTAACGACGTGGCTCCAGGAATGGTCTTTTGGCATAATAATGGTTTGATAATTTATAATGAACTTATAAGATACTGGGAAGAGATGCATAAAAAAAATAATTATGAATTAATTAGAACACCCCAGATTATGGATGCGAAACTTTGGAAGGTTTCTGGGCATTGGGAAAAATTTAGAGAGAATATGTTTTTAACAGATTATGAAAAAAGAAATTTTTGTGTAAAGCCAATGAATTGTCCTGGTGGAATGCTTGTCTATAGAGCAAAACCTAAAACATATAAAGATTTGCCTTTGAGAGTTGGAGAATTAGGAATTGTTCATCGCCAAGAACTTTCAGGAGTATTAGCTGGATTATTTAGAGTTATCCAATTGACACAGGATGATGCACATATTTTCTGCGCGAATGAAAATCAGGTTGAGCAAGAGACTAATGACCTTATCGATTTAATAGAAATATTTTACAAAACATTTAATTTGAAATTTGACCATGTTGAACTTTCTACTCGTCCTGAAAAAAGAATAGGAAGCGATGAGCTTTGGAATATGGCTGAAGAAATTCTTGAAAAAGTTTTGAAAAAAAGAAAAATGAAATATAAATTAAATCCAGGTGAAGGTGCTTTCTACGGACCAAAAATAGATTTTCATGCAAAAGATTCGCAAGGACGAACATGGCAGTTATCTACAATTCAATTAGATTTTGCAATGCCTGAAAGATTTGAATTAGAGTATATAGACAAAAATAATGAAAGAAAAAGACCGATCATGCTGCATAGAGTTATTTATGGTTCTTTGGAAAGATTTATAGGTGTTTTACTTGAATCCTCGAATGGAAGATTACCTACATGGCTTTCTCCAATTCAAATTCGCATATTAAGC
>VGKR01000053.1 GCA_016866915.1 Candidatus Pacearchaeota archaeon | reverse complement strand
GAAATTTCAATTCCCGAAGGAATTTCTAATTCCTTATAAAATTCTTTTTTCATTTTAATAAAAATAAGCTATAAGGCATCCTCCTAAGCCCTCCTGAAGAGCATCTTCGTGAGTTCTTAAACCGCGATTAGTTGAAATAATAATCGCTCCAATATTTCTTGCAGGCAGATATCTTCTTTTATACTTTTCAATATCATCTTTTTTTACAGTGAATCTAGGTTTTATCGCACGGCACTCTAAAAAATTCCCAAGAGTTATTTCCGCAAATTTATTTTTGCTGTCAATTTTGTATCTCTTTATAGCTTCCTTTTGTTTCATTATCTTCAAAACTTCAATTAGAAGATTGGATACTCTGTTAACTCTAACTATTTCTTTTCTTGCCTTTTTAGCATTTAACATCATGTTCAATGCATCAGCAACTATATCTTGACTCATTTTTCTCTCTCATTCTCTAATTTAGTAAAAATATTTTTTTTCATTTTAATTATATTTTTTAAAGCCAATTTCCTTTGCAATTTCTCTAAAGCATTGTCTGCACAAATTTAATCCGTAGGAGTTTAGATGTGCTCCAAATCTTCTACATCTTTCACAGGTTTTTTTAGCTATACCTGTCTTTCTTTCTTTGGGTTTATTGTGTTTTAAGAATTTCTGCATCTTTTCAGGTTTATTCTTAAGTTGTTTCAAGATTTTTTTCCAATCGCTTGCCGTCATTTTAAATGAATTTCGTATTGAAATTTTCCTCCATAAGTTGAATTATCTCTTCTTTTGATATATTCTGTTTTTTTGCAATTTTGCCTCTTTTGATTTTTTTAAGTTTAATTCTTCTTCCAGCCCTTGAAAATGTAACTGTAACATCCAGTCCCCTAATTCCCAAATCTCTCTGATATTCAGCTCCGGGAATTTCTATATATTCTTTTATTCCAAATGAAAAGGAGTTTTCTCCTACACAGCCCATATTAAGCATATTATTTCTTGCAGCCAGCAGTCTCTTTAAAATTTCTTCAGGATTTTTTCGGATGGTCACAACAGCACCAACTTCTAATTTAGGTCGTATTCCAAGAGCAGGAATTCTTTTTTTTGTCTTCATTTTTGCAGGTTTTCTTTTTGTAAGCATTTCCAAAAGCCTCACGCCTTTTTCAAGCTCTTCTCCAACTCCTCCGACACTTAATGTGACTTTTTCGAGCTTTATTTTTCTCATAGGGTTTTCTTCAGTTTTCTTCATTTTATTCTATAACCATTAATTGTTTAATTAAGATGCTTATGATTTTTTCATCCATTTCTACTTCAACAGTTTTCTTTTCAGAATTAATTTTCTTAATAATTCCTTTCTTTCCAGAATGTTTTCCAGCAAAAACAAACAGAGATACAGATTCTTTTAAGGGAAGACATTTTTCTATTTTTCTTTCTTTAAGATTAATCAAAACCGAATCATTTGTAGAACATTTTATATCTGAAATAAAATTTCTTCCATCACTTAGATTTAATTGCATTCTTTTTCCTTTCAAAAGAGTTTTGTTTATTATTTTTGCTATTTTTCTATTTGCTTCTTTTTCATTTATTTCCTCAATTCTAATTTTTCCTTTTTCAGTTAATCCGAGTCTATAATTTTTTTTAGAAGGAACAATTGTTATAACATCAAATAAAAGAATATTTGTTTTTTCATCTGTTAAAGGATAATTATTTAGAAGTATGTTTCTTTCATATAAGGCTCTTTTCACTTCTTTTCTATTTTGAGCTACTTTTAACATATCTCTTAAGACAATTAAAATTGGAATTCCTCTAGAAGTATCAAATCTTGGCCGAACTATATATTTTGTACCTTTTCGATATATCGGCCAATTTTTAGGCGCTTTTTGTCTTTTAAGATGCATTTTTTTTCTCCTGAATTTTTTGCTTTTTTATTATTTTTTCGAATTTTTTCTCTTCTGTTTTCTTTTCTTTTTGCAGAGCCATATTTCTTTTTTTATCTTCATCATTTATAGTAATAATCTGAAGATTGGAAGAATTTAATTTTACATTAACCTTAGAGCCATCTCTTTTCTTAATTTGAATCCCTTCAACATAAACTTTGAAATTTTTTGTTTCTATCTTAGTTATCTTGCCAGTTTTTCCTCTGAATTTTCCTCTAAGAATTCTAACTACATCTCCCTTTCTTAGAGAGATAGATCTTTTTCCAAACTTCTTTCTTAATTCTTTTGATAAATTTGAACTAAGCATTTTTCTTTTAAGATGTATCGGAGCATTAGCTACATATTTCCGTTGTTTTCTCGGTTGCTTGCTTGCTTTCCACGATAAACTGAATTTTTTTTCCATTTTAATAAACAAATGCAGCAATCTTTGCTACAGAAGGCCATCTTTCTAAAACTTCTCTAGCAACAGGTCCTTTAATTTGAGTTCCTTTTGGAGTTCCTTTTTCATCTTTCAGAATTGCAACAGCATTGTCCTCAAACGCAACTCTTTCTCCATCTCTTCTTTTGTACGGTTTTTTTTGTCTTATAATTATTGCATCAAAAACCTTTCCTTTCATTTC
>VGKR01000052.1 GCA_016866915.1 Candidatus Pacearchaeota archaeon | reverse complement strand
CTAAATTTTTTATCTTAACATTAGTTAAGAGTTTCATGTTCTTAAAAAAAGTCTTTCTTAATGGCCAAGCCATGAAATGTAGGCCAAGAAACAACCTGTCTTTTTTAGAATACCCGCTCTTTATGATAGAAATCGCCCAATTTACCTTTTCATTTATTTTTAACATTTCGTAACCACCCCCCATTTTCCTTTTTACTAAAAACTTCTAATAATTTGTTTGTATGAATATTCCAATCAAATTCTTGCGGTATTTTATACTTGGTCGCCTTTGCATTTTTCATAACATCTTTCAAATTGTTTAGGTTTTCAACATAATTTATATTGAAATCTTTTCCAAGGGTGCTAACTATCTTAGGAACCCCACAAGCCATCGCTTCAAGGAGAGTCAAATTCCATCCTAGGGCTCCGGGGGAGCCCGTTGGAACCGTCACGAGCATCTCAACTGAATTAAGAAAATCTACAAGATCTTTTCTTGAGAGTTTCATATCATCTTCTCTAAGATCAAGGCCGAGTTCTTTTGCTACCCTTTTGACTTTATCATAATGATACTCTTTTTTATTTATCCAATTTACAAAACCAACACTATTTTTTATTCGCTTTTTACGAAGATTTTTGAATATAGATTTGTCCACTCCGGGATAAATTAATGTAGCTTTTGGATATTTTTTCTTTAGAGGATCAGCGAGAACAAAAAGTTTACTTCCCATTACAAATCCGACAAAGTTTTGCAAAAATGGCGATTTTTTTTCAAGCCCCATAAAACCACAATAATGATTCTTGAATCCAAGTAATGCCAAAGCACAGCTCCAATCCATCGTGTAAAGAATATCATAATCTCTTTTTTTTACCTCTTTTCTTAACTTGAAAAAACTTTGTTTTAGAGAAAAACACTTCAAATCATCCTCTCGCGAAATTACTTCAACATAATGCCCCTTTTTTTCAATTAGGGGTTTTATTGAACTTACTACACGACCAACACCCCCTTTCCATCTTACAAGAACAATCAAAATTTTCATCTTCTAATGTTTTAAAGAATCATACCTTCTTAAAAAATCTTCGGCCTTTTTTAGTTCTTTTTTATCATTTACAGTCATCCATTCTCCATCATAATAAAAAGAATATATCTTTCCTTCTTGAGCAAGTTTTCTGAATGTATTTTCTTCGATATTTCCTCCCTGAAGATAATTTTTAATTCCTTGATTAAAAACATAAATACCTGAATTCATAAGGATATTTGGAATACTCCATTTTTCATGGATCTTTGCAATTCTATTTTGCATATCAACATCAATAATTCCAAAATTAGTTCTTAATCTTACTGTGACTAATGTAGCTATTGCCTTGTTTTTTAGATGGGCATTTGTTAATCCCTCTAATTGTAAATCTGTAATTTGATCTCCATTCATTGCATAGAAATTCTCATCTTTAATTCCAGATTGCTCAATAGCTGTCTTAAAAGCATCTTCTGTTCCACCATCTGCATCATGGCAAGTATAAGTAATGTTAACTCCTAAATCTTCTCCACCCCTTAAATATTCCATTATTTTCTCTTTTTTATATGCTACACCAATAACCAGTTTTTTAACTTCATTCTTTCTTAACCATCTAATTACTCTTTCAATTAAAGGAATTCCTCCAACAGGAATCATTGGTTTTGGGAGGTCTTCTGTTTTTTCTTCAAGTCTTGCACCCTTTCCTCCAGCAATTATTACAGCAGTTTCCAATGCCATATTAATTCTCTAAAAAGAGTAATTTAAAAAGATATGTATGATGTCGTGGAATATAAGCAAATATTAGCTAAAGATAATAGAAGATAAATATAGAATTTAATCACAATAAACTTATTAAACACCTTCTTTTCCCTAATAACATGAATAAGCAAAAGACTCTTGTTACAGGCATGACTGGTTTTATTGGAAGCAATCTTACAAGAAAACTGCTGGAAGAAGGCCATGATGTTTATGGTTTTATTCAACCAGTCATAGGAAGAGATTTCAGAGCTATTGAAGATGTTAAAAAAGACATTAAACTCGTGACTTGCGATATAAGAGATTATTCTTCTGTTAGAGATAATTTAAAGAAAATTAAACCAGATGTTGTTTTTCATTTGGCATCTCTTTCTCCTGTTAGAATGAGTTTTGAACATCCAATTGAATTTCAAGACACAAATTACATGGGAACAATCAATATAGCTGAATCATTAAGAGATTTATATGGTCCTGAAAAAACTCGACTCATTGCAGCTTCATCAGCAGAAGTTTATGGAATTCAACCAGAAAATAAACCTTTTACAGAAGACTTAAGATTAGAACCCTCTAGCCCATATTCAGTAAGCAAAGCCTCACTAGATATGTATCTTAGAATGTTAAGCAGAGTTTATGATTTCAACACAGTTATTCTAAGAAACTCAAACACCTTTGGCAGAAAATATGATAAAGGATTCTTCACAGAATATCTAATTACAGAGATGCTTGAAGGAAAAGAAATCTATATTGGTGCCCCAGATTCTATTAGAGATTATATGTATGTTGACGACCATGTTAATTCCTATTTATTATCTATGAAAACTC
>VGKR01000051.1 GCA_016866915.1 Candidatus Pacearchaeota archaeon | reverse complement strand
GAATTGAATGGAATTTTGAAAAATTACAGCCAGGTGAAACTCGCGTTCTTTCTTATATTATTTATTCTAAAGTAGGTGTGCTTGGAAAATTCGCTCTTCCGACAGCTCGCGCAATCTATGAAAAAGAAGGTGAAATTCACGAGACAGAATCAAATCGGGCTTTCTTTGTAGCTGACCAAATCAGCAAGCCGATTGAAGAATAAGAACTTTTAAAAATACAATCTAATTTCTAAAAACATCAAATTCCCTCCGTAGCTCAACGGTTAGAGCGTCTGGCTGTAGGTATTACCTAGAGTGGAGATTCAATTATGATAACTATGAAACTTGAAAAGCCAGAAGATTCAGCAGAACCCGGAAGACCCCAGTTCGACTCTGGGCGGAGGGATTTTTATTTTGAAATTTTTTCCCATCCTTCATAATCTTTTTCTAATCAAATAATTAAAACATCACATAAATCTTTATAAAATAAAATTATCTGCAGATTTTATGACAGCTATACAGATGTCTGGCAAAGAACTTGTGGGTAAACTTCTTAGCGGCGAAAGAAATCTTTCTGGAATAAAGTTTGAAGAAAAATTTGATTTGAATTCTTACGAAGGTTTTGATGAATTACAAAATTATCTAAGAAAGCAAAATCTTAGAAACAATCCCGTTATACTTGAGAATTCTGAGCTTATTGGTTTTTTAGCAGAGGGATTATATCTTCCTTATGTTCGAGCAAAAGAAATAAATCTTGAAAAAGCACATTTATCAGGTGCAAATTTAAATAGTGCGATTTTAAATAAAGCAAATCTTGAAAGAGCAGATTTATTCGGTACAAAATTAGGCGGAGCTGATTTAAGACGAGCACTTCTTGAAAGAGCATATCTTGCATCAGCAAACTTATCAGGAGCAAATCTTTACGGAGCAAATCTTGAAAGAGCAGATCTTGTGGGTGTAGATTTAGTGATAGCAAATCTCGAAGAAGCAATTCTGAAAAGAACAAATTTCTGGAGAGCAAAAATGCAAGGAGCACGTCTTGCAAAATCAAAAGCTCAACAAGCTTGTTTTGAAAGAGCGCATCTTGAAGAAGCTTATCTTGAAGAGGCAATTTTTGAAAGAGCTAATTTTGGAAGAGCAAAACTTATGCGGGCAAATTTTGCCAGAGCAAACTTTGAAGAAGCAATTTTGATAGGAGCAAATTTAACAGAAACATACGGACAAGGAGCTAATTTTCAGAGAGCAAATCTTAAAAGAGCTAAATTAAATAAATCTCATCTTGAAGGAGCAAAGTTTAAAGAGGCTAATCTTGAAAAAACACATCTTGAAGGAGCACATTTTGAAGAAGCTGGTTTTGAAGAAGCTTATCTTAAAAGAGCACATTTAAATGGCGCAGTTTTGCGAAATGTAGATTTTAATGAAGCACATCTTGAAAGAGCAAATCTTGTGGGTTCTGATATGAGAGGAGCTATTTTTACAGAAGCGAATTTGTATGGAGCTGTTTTAGAGAATGCAGATATCCGAGAAGCGAATTTTAGAGGCGCAAACCTTGCAAAAGCTGACTTAAAAGGAGTGAATATTAAAGATGCTCATTTTAACAGTGAATATTTTGAACTTATTAACAACTTAGGCAAAAAGAGAAGAAAGATATTTGTTTTTAAAATAAAAAGATAAACTTCTCTATAAAAATATTTAAATACTGTACTTATTCTTAAAAAGCATAAAAACGGGGTGCCGAATGGAAAAAGGATTTTATTCGAGTGCTGAGGAAGAAGATGACTTTGACGAAGTTGTCGCAGAGTTAGAGCTTGATGAAGACATAATCTAACTCATCAAAAATTTAATTCTTTCTTTTTTTTATCTTTTCAAAACTAGTTATTTTCTATTACTTCTAAAAAAATTTCATTGTTTTGCTTGTCTAATTCTGCATAAGGATAATCAATAAAAATTCTAAGGTCTTCTATCTTAGAAATCACAAGAATATTTGTCAGTGTTACACTTCGTCCAAAACCGATTTCAAGAGCTTCAATTTCAAATTCTTTTATTTTTTTATCTCCAGAATAAATAATCAAATTAGAAGCCTCAGCATCTTTCAATCCATTATTTCTTATCGTCACACTTACATCAAGATATCTTCCTTTCATTGAAGCAGAAGCTTGCTCAAAAGACAAATCAGGAAGAGAAGGAAATTCATAAAGCCAGTTTATTAAACCAATTGTATCTTCTCCGATTTCTTGATCACATCTGCTTATATTGTACATTATATTGTTGGGATTTTCAGAATGATCAAATCCAAGAACATGCAGAAGCTCATGAATTGCCACATTTGGCTGTTCGCATCGTGATTCTTTTATCAATAAAATTTCTCCTTTCAAAATAATACTGAATTTTTCTGTTTTTACTATCTGAGTTGGACCTCCTTCTCCTGCAATAAACATTCTTCCTTCTGTTTTAGCTGCACTGTCACATGTCACTGAAATTTCTTCATTTGAATTTACAGAATAAAAATTCAAAATAGTTTTATTCTCAATTATATTAAATGCTCTTTCCATCTGGTCTTTTTGATTTAAAGGGCAGTCTTCAATTCGATACGAAACCTGCGAATCGGGAAATCTCATATTCTCATAAAATTGCATATCTTGCGGAAAAGAAGAATTTAA
>VGKR01000050.1 GCA_016866915.1 Candidatus Pacearchaeota archaeon | reverse complement strand
GACTTAGCTTCACCTCGATAAGAAATATGATAGGGCTTAAAAATCCTTCGAATTGTTTTCAATTTATTCAACTTAGATAAAGGCCATTTACAATAATGCCTATCCCATCCGAAACCAAATAAATCAAAGTCTTCAGGCCTATTTTGTTCAAACCATTCAATAGCCTTTAGTCTTTCTGAATATAATTCTAAGTGATGTTTATTAGTTTTGTTGGCTACAATCATTGAGCAAAGTTTTTTCTTTGAACTAATATCAGTTTTCTGGGAAGATTTATTAGGCCAAAAAAATTTAACATATTTTCCGCTATCTACCAAATCGTCATTCCAAGTAAAAACTTTTTCAAATTGAGTATGCAGATTTTTATTGTAATTTTGAGGCAGCAACATCTCAGATTCAAAAATAACTAAATACTTCTTTACGTTTTTGTGAATCTTTAAAATAGCACGAATATTTTTAGGTATATCAAAAAAAATAAGGCCATAATCTTTACTATGACTTTTTTTAAAAAAATCAAAAGTGTCTATTGACACACCTAACTCAAAAAATCTTTTCTTTAACAAATAAAATGGATAATAATAATCATCACGGTTAGTATCGCTTTTTAAGTCAAAAATTTTGTTATTATAATAAGATTTACTTACACAAACTAAAAATAAATTATTCATCTTAACTTTTTGTATGTATTATAAGTTAAACGGTAAGCAGCCGGAGATTTTGATTTTATTATCTCCGCAATTAAAGATAACAATAAACCTTTGTTATGCAAAGAACTATGAACAATAAACTTGATTATAACTGTTGGCATGCTTAAAAATTGATTAAAGAAACCTTTCAAGGTAAAAATCTTTTGAATAGAAAGATGGCTAAGCATGATTTTTTCAAAATTTATCAGTGTTTCTTCATTGTGTTCTGCTGTAAAATAAGGCGCGTCTTTATCAGTTAACCAATAGTTATCGGAAATAAGGTTTTTTTTCAACATAATTTCATATACTTCTGTCCCCGGGTAAGCCCATAATTTACCGACACCGGAAATATAACTATATTTAATTTTTTGAAGCTTCTTGACAAAAGATATTGTTTCTTTAACCGTATTTTCATTTTCTCCAGGAAAACCAACCATCAAAAAAGTCGTAACAACAAAATTAGTTTTTTTTAATTTAAAAAATAAATCAACAACATCCTCTTGGCTTATTTCTTTATGAATACTTTTCATTAACTTCTCAGAGCCTGTTTCTAGTCCGAACATTAATTTTTTAAAACCTGCTTTTTCCATGTATAGCAACATGTCTTCTGAAACAGGTTTTATCTTTCCAGAAGCTATAAAACTAACGTCTAGCTTTTTGGAAATAATTTTTTTGCAAAAATCAATTACCCGTTCGTTATTTAAAGTAAAATTATCATCGTGTATCTGTATGGTTTTTAGCTCAGGATGCTTTTTTTTCAGGTTTTCTATCTCCATTACTACGTCATTAACGCTCCTTGTCCGAAATTTTCTTTCAGAAATGATGTGTAAACAACAAAACGAACATTTAAAAGGGCACCCCCTGGAGGTTATAATATGAGCCATTGTCCTTTTTGATTCAGAATTAAAAAAAACTTCGTGTTTAGGATGCGGGAAAAGGTCTAAATTAGAAACAAGCTCTCTTTTCTCGGTTTTTAGTACCTTTCCGTCTTTCCAGAAAGCTACTCCTTTTACCGTTTCTAAACTATTGTTTTTTTCAAAAGCCATTAATAATTCAGAACAAGTAAGCTCTCCCTCTCCGATTACAGCAATGGTATTTTTGTACTTTTTAATAATTTGGTCAAACATTGCCGAAACATGAATTCCTCCTAAAATCAACCTTAAGTGAGGAAATCTTTCAGAGCAATATTCTATTAATTTAAATGAAGAAACCCTGTTCATTGTAAAAATCTGTATTCCCAGTATATCAGGATTAAATTCTTTAATCTTAGCAGTAATTAAACCATGTGAATAAAAAAAGCTATAATTATTTAAACACAAGACAAAAACTTCATGTCCTTTTTCTTCTAAATAAGATGCGATATAGGCCAGACCCAAAGAGTAAGGCTCATTTGGTGTAAATTCTGACCTTGAAGTTTTATCAAAAGAATGGCTTACTAATAGAATTTTCATCAGTTAAATTTTTTTATAAATTTTTAATTTTATCTCCTTCAAATCATACTTTGACAAATTTCAAAATTTCTTTGATTCTTTTTTCATACGTGTGTTCACTTAGTGTTCTTTTATAGCCTCTTTGAGCAATTTCTTCGCGCTCAGATTCATTTTTTAAATAATATCTTATTTTTTCAATCAGGCCTTCTGCATTCATATAAACCGCAATTTCCTTACTAATCTCATAACAGTGTTCTAACCCTTCAACATAATAAGATAATTGAAACCCTCCGCAACCGGGAATTTCAAAATGCCTTCCCTTAATTTGTTCCCTATTTTTGACATCGCCGCTTTTAATAAAAGACATTGCATTCTTGAAAGCTCCAAAAGAAGAAAACATATATTTATTAATTTTGCTACTGTTAGATAAATTCAAATTTATTTTACTCTGATTAAAGATTTTAATTAATTCTTCGTAAGAAACGTATCCGTTTTTCCACCCTGCCCCGACAACATAAACATCTATGCCTGCTTTCTTAAGCTTCTTAATTATCCATTCTCTGTATGGATGA
>VGKR01000049.1 GCA_016866915.1 Candidatus Pacearchaeota archaeon | reverse complement strand
AGAAGTTTATGAAATAGTAAGGCAAGGTTCCAAATTAATTGGATTAAGATTAATGGAATTTAAAAATGAAAATAAAACAGAAGATAGGGGTTGCTTAGAAAAGAAAATTGAATGAATTATCTTTTTCTTCTTAAAAAATTAAATTGAACATACATGTGCCCATTTTCATTAAATCCTTCTCTTCTTAATATTCTTTCCACTCGAAAAAGATATCTATTCGATGCTTCTCTGAGTTGATATTGTGATTTTCTTGCTAATAAAGGATTTGCTCTTGAAGAGCTAATATCCGGATTAAGAGAATCATATCGAATAGAATAAATTATCTCTTTTTTATTTGATTTTTTTATTTGATTTTTTTTCATAGAATTAGCTTGGACGAATTATTTTTAAGATTTTTTATATTATAACACTCAGCATCATTAATAGAGCGAAGATTAAAACAAACCATCCGAAGTTTATTTTTTTTGATAAACTCATTAATCCAGAAATTGTCAGAAATCCGAAGACAAATGAGGCAAGAATTCCATAAAGTGCTGGATTTGAAAAAACCAATTCTTTATAATTAAGCAGGAGATTTCCGAAAAGAATAATCGGAAGACTCATTAAAAAGCTCAATCTAAGTGCAGAAGTATCGTCGAATTTTCTAAGAAGCAATGAAGATATTGTTATTCCTGAACGAGAGATTCCGGGTAAAGAAGAAAAACCCTGCGCAATTCCTAAAATTATTCCATCATTTTTATTTATATGAGATTCTTTTCTTAATCCGCGGGTTTTGATTTTTATTTGAAAGAGTCCTGTAATCATAAGCAGAAAACCGACGATAAAAGTAATTATCTTCCCTGTTAAACTAAAATTCCCTATATCAATTAAATAAAGAACTAAAATTCCAATAACTCCTGTAATCAGTGAAGTTATTAAAATAAAATTAAAGATTCCTTTTTCTTCTTCGTCAGCTTTCTTGTAATTAAATAAAGTTCTGAAAAGTTTTGCTACGTCTTTTCTTAGATAGATAAGTGCTGCGAAAAAAGTTCCGAGATGCAACAGAAGAATTTGGGATAAAAGAATTTGCACATCTGTAATATTAAATAGATTAGACATAATCAAAACTAAAATTCCGCTTGAACTTATTGGAATCCATTCTGTAATTCCCTGAACAATTCCGAGAATAATATATTGAAATATGGATAATTCCATTATTTTTTTAGATAAGTTCCAAATATAAACTTATTGCAAGAGAATTATATAATAATAGAACAAAATATTTAGCAATAAATCCAAAAATCATTCCGAAATATTTATAAACCTAATTTTTTATTAACATTTATTCAAAATTCTTTTCAGAATTTTAAAAATGGCTAAAGAAAAACCAAACATGAATGTTATCTTCGTCGGCCATGTCGACGCAGGAAAATCAACAATAGTTGGAAGACTTCTTTTTGATAGCGGTGCTGTTTCAGAGCAGGAAATGAAAAAACTTAAGCAGGAAGCTGAGAAGCACGGAAAAATTGGTTTTGAATTTGCTTATGTTATGGACAAGATTAAAGAAGAAAGAGAAAGAGGAGTTACGATTGACCTTTCCTACAAAAAAATTCTAACTTCAAAATATCAAATCACAATAATTGATGCTCCTGGGCACAGAGATTTTGTTAAAAACATGATTACAGGTGCATCTCAAGCAGATTCTGCTTTTTTAGTTATTGCTGCTCCAGCAGGAGTAGAGCCACAAACAACAGAGCACCTTTGGTTATTAAGAACAATGGGTGTCAAAAACGTGGCTGTTGCTATTAATAAAATGGATGCTGTAAAATATGATGAAGCAAGATTTAACAAAGTTAAAGAAGAAGTTAGCACTCTTTTAAAGGGTGTTGGAATTAATCCTGCAACAACTCCATTCATTGCATGCGCTGGATTAAAAGGAGATAATATTGCTAAGAAATCTGAAAATATGTCCTGGTATAAGGGACCTATGATAATGGAGCAATTTGACCAGTTCACAGAGCCAAAGCTTCCAACAAATCTTCCAATGAGAATGCCTGTTCAGGATGTTTATGAAATTACAGGTATTGGAACTGTTCCTGTAGGAAAAATTGAAACAGGAATTATGAAAGTTGGACAAAAAGTTCAGGTTCTTCCAGGAAGAACAGGAAAAGGAATTGAAGGGGAAGTTAAGACAATAGAAATGCACCATGAAACAATTCCTCAAGCAGATGCAGGAGACAATGTTGGAATAAACATAAGGGGTGTTGGAAAGAAAGATATTGCAAGAGGAGATGTTATCTGCGATGCTGCTAAACCAACATCAGTAGTAGAGGAATTCATTGCAACAATCACGGTAATTAATCATCCAAGTGTTTTAGCTAAAGGCTATACACCTGTATTCCATGTTCACACAGCTCAGGTTCCATGCCAGTTTGTTGAGCTTATTGCACAAATTAATCCTGCAACAGGAGAGATTATAAAGGAAAATCCTGATTTTTTAAAGAACGGAGAAGCTGCAAAAGTAAGAATAAGACCACAAGGACATCTTTGCCTTGAAACTCAGAAAGATAATCCTTACATGAGCAGATTTGCTGTTCGTGATGCAGGTGCAACTGTTGCTGCAGGAATCTGTAATGAGATTGTGAAGAAAAAAAATTAGAATTCTTTTTGCATTGTTTTATTTCATAAAAACACTGGAAGAAAAAAATTAATTCTGCACACTTAGAAATTCAGTTCAATAATTCTTAAATACTTGATATTTTTAGAAAAAACATGTTAAAGAAAAACATGACTAAAAGTGAGATTGAAAAAGAGCTTGCTGATAAAGGTGATTTTGTGAAAATAGAATATTTAACGCGATTTCTTAAGGAGTCTTTGGGTTTGG
>VGKR01000048.1 GCA_016866915.1 Candidatus Pacearchaeota archaeon | reverse complement strand
ATTTCAGCTCTCTCAATAATTTGAGAATACCATTCACTAAAATTTTCTTTTTTTTCACTTAATCCTTTTTCTGTTGATTTTTCTTTTTTTTCTGCCATATTTATATCTGGTTCTTTATCTTTTTTAATTTACCTATAAGCAAGGGAATTTCTCTTAAAGCCTCTTTTACAGTTGATATCTCAATACTATTTCCGTAATAGTTTATTCCATTTCTTAATTTTCTATATCTATCGAATTTTAAAGAGATTTCTTTTTCTTCTAAAATCTCATTTAAAAAAGGAGTAATTGATTCGTGATTAAAAAATTTATATCCTTTTGAATATCCTAGTGCCTCACAATATTGCCTTAAAGATTCGTAAAGTTCTCTAAAAATTGTTTTGAGTGTTTCTTCTTTGACTGGGATTATCCTTGCGGTATTTAATGCTTGTTCAGATGATTTAATCAAACTTTTGGCCCTGAGTATATCTTTTGGCACTTCCTTAATTAATCCTGTTTTTATTAAATTTTTAAAAATCATTTAAAAACCTCCAATTTTCCTGATAAGACAATTCCATTGAGAATGTTATTTAACAAATCAGGATTTTTATTCTTTGCTAAATTAAATTTTTTTTCGGAGAAAAAATGGGGTGTTATTTTCCTGTTTAATTCTTTTTCAAATTTTGAATAATTAATCTCTTTATTTATTTCTGTTAGAATGAATAAATCAATATCACTATTTGAATCATCTGTTGCATTGGCATAACTTCCAAATAGAATAATAATCGGATAGTCGTAATCTTTTTCAATTTGCTCGATTATTCCGGATTTCCTTAATTTTTCAAGATTAAAGAATAACTTCAAATTTAAAAATTTTTTATTTGTGCTTGCTTTAAAATAATCATATGGCTTTCCTCGTTCTACTTCAATCAAGCCATCTTTAACCAGATTGATTAGATGCTGTCTTATGGTCGTATGATTTATTTTTAACAATCTTGAAAGCTCTCTTATCTGGAAATTATCATTAGGATTTTCAAAAAAAGGTTTTAATATGTTTGATTTTGTTTCCATCTGTTTATAATAGTTTACAGATGTTTATAAATATTTCCATCCCGCCATAATAATTTCTTTAGTTTCTTCTGCATCTCCGAGAATAATGAAATTATTTAATAAATGTTTTAGAAATTTATTTTAGAATTCTTTGTTTCCCCAATTATTTTTTCCCTTACTTCTTCCTTTCCCTTTCTAATCTTCTTCGAATATCTTTTGCTTTTATTACGTCTCTTGGTTTTTCTACCGGATAAACAAAACCCTCTCTCACTCCAGCAGCCCAATCAATATATACCTCTCTTTTATTCGCTATTTCGGGCGGCTCTATCCCAGCCCTCCCATACATATCCTTTTTTAGTTTCTTATCTTTAATTTTCTCCAAAAATGTTCTAGCATATGAAATTGATCCTTGTTTGACCAACGCCAACCCCTCCTCTCCATACATTTTATCCGCAATCCCTTGAACAGTTTTATATGCTCCTGGAGCAAGCAAGCCTTTTTTTTCAAGAATTTTAGAAAGATATTTTTCCTTACTTTCGTCTGTTTTTAATCCGTCGAAATGAGACATGACTTCTTCTTTAGTCATATATCCCCTTTTAGTACTCTCTTTTTTTGGCATGGAATATTAAGGAATAAGATATTTTTAAAATTAATTGTGTTGATTTATTTTAGTGTCTTCTAATGCTGATTTTTGGATTTTTGAGATGAATCTTTGTGTTTGTTTTAGATAATGGTCTAAATCTTCTCCTGTGAATTCAGATAAACTTCCCTTATTTGCTTTTTCATTCAGATTAAATATCTCAAAGAAATCGTCGGTGTTTATTTTTAGTTTTTTAAGCTCAACTATGGCTTTTGATGGCTTATAAACAGTTTTATTCTTTAAAAGAAGATATATCTGAACTGATTCAAGACATGCAAGAAACATATGCTCTATGAAATCCATTTTTAGAGTTCTGTTATCAGTCAAAGAGTCTTCAGCTCTGCTGATTAATCTTTCTGCTTTGATGTCTTTTTTCAAATCTCCTTTATTTTTTATGAGCTTTTTTAATAAACCCAGATAATTATAAGGGTCGTAAATTGGAATTGAAGTTTTTATTGCAGTGATAATCCATGGCTCTCCTTTGATTATAAGAGACCACAATAAAGATAACTGAACTGGTCTTTGAAAATGCAAATTTAACTTAGTATGTTTTGTTAAAATATTTGCAACTGTCAATAATCCCGCAGATTTTTCTTCACAATCATCTATAGTATCATCAACCAGAAAAAAGATATCTATGTCATTGGGATTTTTCTTTTTTATTGAGCTTCCAAAAATCCAGACAGCCTTTATTAAATCCTTAGAACCTTTTATGAGAACAGAACATAAATTTTTTATCGAATTTAGCGTTTCCTTATCCATAATAACACCACTCTTCCATGATTTATAATATTTTGGATTAATGAAAAAATAAATGTTTTAGAAATTATATTTATCTTCTTTCTAATCTGTTTCTTATGTTCGTTCTTTTCCTTCTTCTCGCAGCTAAGCCTAATGCGCTAATAGCTCCGATGCCCATTCCATATCCTGCTCCCTTTCCGACAGGCCCTCTTGGATCTAAATCAGAAAACTTTTGTGGTAATACTTTAAGATTTTTCCCTGTCTTTCTCCAGTTTTTAAGATCAGATAAAGCCATTTTTTTCTTATCTGCATCTGAAGATTTTTTGTAAGTAGACAATCTCTCTTGTATGTCTCTTCTTATGTTTTCATATTGTTCTTTTTGAGAATTATAAACCTCAGGAGACAAATCTTTTTTTAAAGAATTAAGAGTTTCTGTTTTTGCCTGAACTTCTGATCCAAGCGATTTTAATACA
>VGKR01000047.1 GCA_016866915.1 Candidatus Pacearchaeota archaeon | reverse complement strand
TTCTTCAAAATGCTCTGGATTGACAATTTTCGCATCTTTTGATTCTCTTAATGCAATTAAAGCAGCTTCTCTTACAAATGCTTCAATATCAGCTCCAGTATAGCCAATTGTTTTTTTCGCAATATCATTAAGTTTTACATTTTTTGCAAGAGGCATTTTGTTAGTATGAATTTTTAAAATTTGAAGGCGGCTTTCTTCTTCAGGTGCACCAACTAAAAGAATTTTATCAAATCTTCCAGGCCTAAGTAATGCAGAATCAAGCATATCAGGACGATTTGTAGCTCCAATAATAAGAACATCATTTAAATCTTCAAGTCCATCCATTTCAGCAAGTAATTGATTTAAAACACGCTCTGTAACTTTTGTTCCAGTTTCAACTCCTCTTTTTCCTGCAAGTGCATCAATTTCGTCAAAGAAAATAACACAAGGAGAAACTTGTCTTGCTCTTTCAAAAACTTTTCTCATTCCTTCTTCTGATTTTCCAACCCACATGCTTAACAAACTAGGCCCTTTAATCTGAATAAAATTAGCTTCTGATTCTTTTGCAACAGCTTTTGCAAGTAATGTCTTTCCTGTTCCAGGTGGTCCGTAAAGAAGAATTCCTCTTGAAGGTCGAATACCCATTCTTTTGAACATCTCTGGATATTTAAGAGGCCATTCAACAGCTTCTTGAAGTTCTTGTTTAACTTTATCTAATCCTCCAACATCATTCCATCCAACAGTTGGTGTTTCTACAAGAACCTCCCTCATTGCACTAGGTCGTACAACTTTAAGAGCATCAATAAAATCAGAATGTTTTATTATTAATTTTTCCAAAATATCTCCTGGAATTTCTTCTTCTGCATCTAAATTTAATTTAGGTAAAACTTTTCTTAAAACATTCATAGCAGCCTCTTTACATAAAGATTCTAAATCAGCACCCACAAAACCATGAGTTATAGAGGCAATTTCTGTAAGTTTAACATCTTTTGTTAAAGGCATTCCTCTTGAATGAATTTTTAAAATTGTTAATCTTCCTTCTTTGCTTGGAACACCAACTTCAATTTCTCTATCAAATCTACCCGGTCTTCTCAAAGCAGGATCAACAGAGTTCACCCGATTTGTTGCTCCAATAACAATAACTTTTCCTCTTGATTTCAAACCATCCATCATTGTCAATAACTGAGAAACAACTCTTCTTTCAACTTCTCCTGTAACATCTTCCCTCTTAGGAGCAATTGCATCTATTTCATCAATGAATATAATTGTTGGTGCTGTTTTTTCAGCTTCTTCGAAAATATCTCTAATCTTTTTTTCACTTTCACCATAAAACTTAGACATAATTTCCGGTCCATTAAGTAAAATAAAATTAGCTTCTGTTTCATTTGCAACAGCTTTTGCTAAAAGAGTTTTACCTGTTCCAGGAGCACCGTGAAGTAAAACCCCTTTTGGAGGTTCTATTGAAAGTCTTTGGAAAATTTCAGGATGTTTTAATGGAATTTCTACCATTTCTCTTATCTTTCGTATTTCTTCTGAAAGTCCTCCAATATCTTCATAAGTTATTTCAGGTATATTTTCTTCAGATACCTCGACAGCCTTGGGATTTAATGTAATTTGTGTGTTTTCTGTAATAATAACAGGTTGATTTGGTGCTGTATTAGCAACAATAAATTTAATTTGAGTAATTCCACCTAAATTTCCAAAACCCATACTTCCTAAAACATCTCCAAAGATATCGCCGAATTCAGAATCTAATTCATCAGAAAGTAAATCTCTTCTTTTTTGAACACCGCCAAGAACAATTATATCTCCCTTAACTACGGTTCTTCCAAGCAAACCTCTTTTCAAACCTTCGGGCTCTGCTTGAATCATTATGTTTTTTTGAGCAGGTGCAATTATAATTTTCTTAGCTTCTCTTACTTCAGCTTTAAAAATTTTAACAACCTCTCCTATTCCTGTTTTTGCATTTCTTCTTAAAATTCCATCAATTCTAATTATGCCCTCACCAACATCAGCTGGATAAGCTCTATCAACAATAGCAACTGTTTCTCGGTTTCCTTTTATTTTTATAACATCTCCTCTTTTAATTCCAAGATCTCTCATTACTTCTCCATCTATTCTAGCTATTCCTTTATATGCATCATCTTGATGAGCTTCCAAAACCTTAAGCTGAATTTGTTTTTCACTCATTTTAATGTCTAATCCTCTTTATTTTTTCAATTTCATTAAAATTTAAAGATAATCTTCTAAAATCCTCAAAACAAAGTCTAACCATGTCATCCATAACTTTTTCTTGCTCTCTTATAAAAGAAACAATTTCTTTCGGAATTGAAACAGCATAACTATTTCCAATCAATCTCATTTTTACTCTAAATTCTTTGTTTTTCAGATTTGAGAATTTATCATACTCATGTTGATCATTAGGATGAATAAATTTTTCATTGCATTTTGGACAAACCATTATTCTCAATATAAATCCATCTTTAGTTATTTGAGAATTCTGCATTTTTGTATTGCATTTATTGCAAAGAATTGTGTGATCAAAAATATCTGCCATTTTAAAAATTATTTTGGGATATACGTCTTGTGTATACACAAGAGATATACTATTTAAATGTTTTGCTTTCAAATTTTTATTTGCAAAAAAGAATTATATTATAATTCCCATATCATCGAGTTCTATCCTTGCTCTAATTGCTTCTGTTCTTGAAGGCCCATAAATTTCTTTATAACATCTAGGAGTTAATTGACCAGTCCCCTCAACATAATGCACTCTTTCAGAAATTGGAGTATCTTTTCTAATATTAGTAAGACTGTTACATCCACAGACACATTCTTCAAATTCTTCTTCACTGATTTTTTCTAGAGGCTTGAATTGTTTCATGATTTGCGTAAATTCAAAACCTAT
>VGKR01000046.1 GCA_016866915.1 Candidatus Pacearchaeota archaeon | reverse complement strand
TATTTTCTCAGGTTTTATTGTTTCTGGAACACTACCCCATCCAGAGATATGTGCAACAGCACCCACTTTATTTTTTGAATCATATAGAGTTAAGGCTAAATCAGAAAAAATAGAATTTGTGCAAATCAAACGCGGACTTTTTCCAATTACGTATTTATCCAAATCAACAAATTTATTACAATTGTGATTGTTTTCAAAGGTATCAAAAATCTGAAATTTATTTTCCATGGAATTCGATTAGAATAAATGGTTTTTAAATCTTGTTGTGAAATAATGATATAATTCTAAATAAAGAAATTATCCAAAACCAATGCCCATCAAGCCAGGATTAATCAGTAATATCAATCCTAGCAAAATCATAATTAAGCCTCCAATGAATTTTATTATCTGCATCTGCCTTTTTGTTATCTGCTTTCCCTTAAATGTATAGCCAAAAATGCCAATAATAACGAGAAGAGGAGTCACATATACGAAATTATAGAAAATCAGATACAAATAATATGAAAAACTACTTGCTAACATTTTTCCAGTTAATATTCCTGTATAAATAATTGGAAAACCAGCTGTGCAAGGCAATTCTACTAATGATGCAAAGGCAGCTAAACTAATAGAAGCCAAAATTAAAGTTGGTATAGAGCCATTTTTAATCAAATCCTTCATTTTATCAATTCTTCTCAATAATGGACCTCTATGCTGGTCTTGTATCATTAGAGTTACTCCTTTTCTAAATGCGAATAACTCTTTGCAATTAATTGCGCCCGCGATTATTGCTATTAAGCCAAGTCCAATTCTTAGTGGAGTAATAAAGCCAAGATATTTGAAAATATTTAGCCATGCAACCATAAACAAAAAGTAAATTACAAATATTACAAATATAAAAGTAAAGCCAACCACATAAATCTTTTTTCTTGAATTTGAAGCTGAAATAAGGAGTCCTAATAAAAAAGTGAGTACAAAGAGATTGCAAGGATTAAATCCGTCAATTAAAGCTATAAAAAAGGTAAATAGGGGTAGAGGAAGATTATAGCCAAGATTTTCTAAAGCTTCTGGAGAAATATTTTTAGCAAAAATAAAAAATCCAATTATAAACAATAGAGAAATTCCAATAATAATATAATTTTTTTGATTTTCAGTCAAACAAATCGAAATGCATTTTTTAGATAATTTTAATTTATAGACAAAAAATCCAATAAGAAAAATAAAAAATAATATCACAATCCAATACCAGGATTTCCAGAAAAATTGAGTTATAGGAGATAGTCCTTCGTCACCTTCAAATTCTCCATTCCACTGCAGAATCCAATTATCTATTTTTACTGCATTAGAAAATTTAATTTCTCCTCCTGAAATTTTAATCGCTTGAGGTTCTATTTCTTCAAAATTTTTATTCTCTAAGAAAGAAGAAAGATTTTCAGTTAGAAGTGCTTCTTTCAGTAATTCATTATTGCCTCCAATATCTGAAATTAAAACTCGATCTTTTGTCCAAATTTTTATTTTTCCTGGAAGTTCTGTTAAATTTAAATTTGAAAAATCAATTGAAGTTCTGTCAGGCATAGAACAAGCATTAAAATCCAAAATTTCAATTATTTCTTTAGAATCCAAAACCTGAAATCTTCCCAAACCAATTTGCTCTTTATTAAAAATAATAAGAGGAACACCTGCCTGAATATTTGGAAGATAAGAAGAAAAATAAGAATTTGCAATATTCTGATTGTCTGCTCGTAAAGCATAGATTTCATATTCTATTATAACTAAATTAGGATATTCTAGAGTATATTCAGATAGAAGAATTGGGTCTGTATATGCACAATTAGGACACCCAATTCCTGTAATATAAACAGCGCAGATTGGCTCTTCGAATTCCTGCGCCGAAACATAAGACAGATTCAATGTAAGAATTAGAAATGCAATCGCTAAAAAACTAAAAATTATCTTTTTATCCATTTTTAATCCTAAATATTAATTTAGAAATTAAGAGATTTTAAACATTTTTAAGGGTTTGGCTTTTAAGATAAGAAGATTTAAAAATTAAGGCAGATATTTTGTTTAAGAATCTTTAGGGATTTTAGAGAATATGCCTACGTGGTCTTTCCTGAAGTATGAAGGAAACGTATCACGTTATTCAGATATGCCTACGTGGTCTATTTTGGCCACGCTTGGACGAAATAGTAAAAATCCTATAGGGATTTTAGAATATGCCTACGTGGTCTAACGGCTATGACGCTAGCCTGTCGCGCTGGAGACCCGGGTTCGACTCCCGGCGTGGGCGTATTATTTTTCTCCAATGCTTTTGAAAGAAAGCAGACCTTCTAAAGAATCATTAACAAATTTAACTGTATTTGATGGAAAAGAAACAAATATTTCTTTTAGCACAAATGCGTCTGGGAAATAACCTGTAAAATAAGAGAGTTTGTTTTCCTTGGATAATCTTTTATTCGGAGCAAGCGTTACTACAAAGTCAGTTAAAGATACAGCATAATTTCCATCTTCAACACACCTCTCTCTTGTTTTTTCATTTGAAGAAGTATTCAAAAGATCATAATAAAGATAAGCTATTTTTATAAGATAGGCATCGCACATTTTAGAAGCTAACTTATCCAAATTTGCAAGACTTTTCAGAACAACATCGATATTTGGATTTTTATTAAGTTCAGTAAATAAAAAATAATAATTAAAAATTGCTCTATTTTCTAAATCTCTTATTATTTTATCTAATGTCTCTTTTGAATTAACTTCTCTAGAGATTTTGGAGATAACAGGAATTAGGCTTTCTTCGTCCATTTAAAAAGAAAAAATAGGATATTTTTAAAAATTGCTCTTCATCTCTCAAAACTTGCTTTTTCTTCTTGTAGAATTTTCATAAGTCTTTCAATTCCGCCATTAAAAGTTCTTGGAATTTCAGGTAAATTA
>VGKR01000045.1 GCA_016866915.1 Candidatus Pacearchaeota archaeon | reverse complement strand
ATATCTTTTTCGATATCTCTCTTCTTTATCTTGAAATCCATGCCATTTTGAAGGAAGAGGAAGAATTGTTTTAGTCAGAAGAGTTATTTTTTTCACAAGAAGCGAATGCTCACCTGTTTTGGTTTTGAAAACCTTTCCTTCAACTCCGACAATGTCTCCAATATCAATATATTTTTCAAAAAAATCAAAATCTTTTTTTTCTGTTTTTTCGTTTTGGAAGACAATCTGAATTTTTCCAGAATAATCAAGAAGTTCAGAAAAAATAATTTTTCCAATTTCTCTTTTTTTCATAATCCTTCCTGCTGTTTTTATGCTCGCATTCATTCTCGCTTTTAAAGCATCTTTAATAGAATTTCTTTTATCAAATTTTGCAGGATAAGGATTTATTTTCTTGCTTCTAAGCTCTTCCAATTTTCTAAGTCTTTCTTTTATTATTTCTTCTTCTCTTCCCATGTTAAATATGTAATATTTTGAAATTTTTAAATTCTTGGAATCTCTCTGGCTTGATTTCAACTTTTTTTATTTGAGAGTGTTTCGGACCTTTCTTTGAGATTTCCATCATTTTATTGACATTGTCAATCTCACCTTCAAGAAAAATTTCAACTCTGCCATCTTCAAGATTTCTTATAAATCCCTTTACATTATGCCTTTCTGCGTTTTCTTTAATAAATGAGCGATAAAATATGCCCTGAACTATTCCATGAACATAAAGTCTTACTGATTTCTTCATAATATATTATTTAATTTCAGACTTTATATTTTTAATTGAAGTCTTTTATTTCCAATTTTTTTTAATCGGAGAAATAATTTTTTCTAAATATTCTATAACCGCGTTCTTTAAATCTAAGGGATGCAAACTGCCAGAAACATAGGTTTTTTCCAATTCACCATAGTCTGAAAATTCCAAATTTCCTCCAAATTTTTCAGATCTTGAAATTTTGAAAGAATTCATTTCTGGAAAAATAATTAATTTAACAATCTGCAAAATCGGATTATTTTCAATTATCCTTTCTGGACAATAAGCATTTTTTATGGTTTTAGCAAGAGTTTTTGAAGAATCTAAAACAGAAATTCCTGTTCCTGGAATGGATCTTGACATTTTGTGGCCCGGTCCTTTTAGAGAAGCTATCAAAGGCGTGTGAACAGCAACAAAGTCATATTTCAGAATATCTTTCAAATCTTTTCCAATCATATGAACTTTTCTTTGTTCTAAACCCCCTTCAGCAACATCTACTCCTAAATGTTTAATATCTGCAACCTGCATTAAAGGATATAATAATTGAGAGATAGTTGCGTTTTTTATATCTCTAGCAATTTCTTGCATACTTCTTAATCCTCGATTAATAGTTGATTTTTGGGCAAGCCTCATCACATCTAATTGATAATCTTTATTAAATTGAAAACTGCTTCCAAGAACAATCTCTGCTTTCAATCCAATTGCTTTAATTGTTTTTCTCCAGTTTTCAACTTCTTTTTTAATTTCTTCCTCTGTTCCCTTTCTATTCAAAAAAGAATGAACATCTGCAAGCAAAATCTTAACTTTAAATCCCGCTTTTTCAAAATCTTTAAGTTTTAGGATTGTAACAAAATGTCCAAGATGCATTGGACCAGAAAGCTCATATCCGCAATATACAACGGGATTTTTCTTTTTTGTTAAAATTTTTTTCAATTCTCCTTCTTCGAGAATCTCTTCTGTATTTCTTTTTATCAGCTCAAATTTCTCTGAAATATCCATATTAATTAAGAAAGAAGATGCTTATTTATAACTTTTACTAATATCTCTAAATCACAATCCAAAAGTTTTTTCAAATTCTTTCATTCTACTGTACTGCAATAAGAAATCCTGCCCTAATTTTGTTAGAAATATTCGATTGCCTTTATTCGAAACCTCTTTTTCCATAAGATCTTTCTTAATTAATTCATTGAGGTATACTTTCATCTGATTGTGCGACAGATTCGCCTTGTACATCAAATGAGTTGGTTTAATGCCGCTCTTTTTTTCTTGGATTATAGCCAGCATGCTTGAGATTATATCCATGCGGCTCCTTTTTCTTTCCATGTTTAAAAATTCTTACAATTAGGAACAACAGAATCAAATAACTTACGAGTTCTAGGGTGTTTGCTACAACATAAATTATACCGATTTTAGAGAAAAGATAAATAATTTGACTTAAAGCGAGAATGCCAAAAGCTGTTATAAGAATTTTTGTATTAAGGAATTTATTCTTCTTATAAATATTAGAATAAGCAGAGATAATTAGAAGAAGCAGATAAAAAGAGGTTAAATGAAACAAATAAAAGAATTCATTACTCAAAAGAGCTGATAAGAGTATAAAGAATCCTACAAGAGCATAATCACCCCAAAGCAATCTTTTTTGAGGAAGCCGATATATAGCATAAAATCCAGCTAATGTTAAAAATCGATAAAAGAAAAAACCAGCATAATAAAATATGTCAACAGAGCTAAGAAATTGAGTTGTAATAATTGCTTGTCCTATTGCCTGACTCGGCCCAATATCATAATAAAGAACCAATTTAGTAATAATCGAAGCCAGTTGCGCAAGTGCAATCAAGCCAAATCCAAGTCCTAAATATAATAATTTCTTGTTTTTGTTTAATTTATAATTTTTAATTGCAAGAAAAAGGAACAGAAAAAGAACAATAAAACTGAAAAGTTCAATAAAAACATCTGTACCACAAAACCATTCCGGCGTAAGAACTATCTTAACCATTTTTAACTAGTTCCTAAAACACACTTTCCTTAAAAAGCTTATGTAATCTCTTTCTATATCTCTTTTCTTTATTTTTTCTTCACAACTGATTTATAAACTAATTTATTGGTTTTATTGCTATTCGACAAGCCTAAAATTAAAATTTCCTTTCAACAGTTCCCTTCATCGGGAACTTCATATTCATTAAAAAAGAGAAAATGGAGCAATCAAAACTTTATCTTGAAGGAATATCAGAAGATGCAAAAGAAGAGATTCTTTTCCTTTACAAATTAGGAATTGAAATAGAAGAATTAGAATATCTGATTAGAGTTAAATTAAGAGAAAAATTGGAATTTTATTGAGATTACAAACCCCTTAAATCTAATTCATTATTCAGTATAGTAATGACTTGGCTTGAAAAATAAATT
>VGKR01000044.1 GCA_016866915.1 Candidatus Pacearchaeota archaeon | reverse complement strand
CAAATAAAGGATTTTTTAGTTACAATATAAAAATAAATCAGGTTCCAACAAGTCTTGAGATATTCTTTGAAAATAAAAATGTTGAGCCTGGAACAGATTTAAAAGTTAAAGCAATACTTTATGATCAAACTGGAGAAAAAATAGATTCGACAGCAATTCTCATAATAAAAGATCAAAACGATAAAATTTACGAACAGGTTGAAATAAGAACAGATGAATTCTTTGAATTTCCAATAGTCAACAATGAAAAACCTTCTGAATGGAATGTGCTTGCTTCTTCAAACAAATTAGATACAAAGTCTAATTTCAAAGTTATTGAAAAAGAAAGCATTGATATTGAAATAACAAATAAAACATTAATTATCACAAATATCGGAAATGTTCCTTATAATAAAACAGCTCTTGTTAAAATAGGAAATAACACTCTAAATATTGACGTGTATCTTGAAGTAGATAAATTTCAAAAATATCTTTTAACAGCTCCAGATGGAAATTATCAAGTTGAAGTTATATCAGGAGAGCATTCTGTTCTAGAAGAAGTTGCGCTTACAGGAAGTGCTATTGATATAAGAGAAATTTCAAGCAGAACAACTCAAATAATTAATCGCCCATTTGTTTGGATATTTGTCATTTTAGTTTTAGGTTTCATGGCTTTCTTTATGTTTAAAAGAGGATATAAAAGAACCTTCATAGGACGAATGGTTTCCAAGGTTAAGAAAAAAGGTGGAGAACAAAAAGAAATGGCTCTTGTGCCTCTTGCAAAAGGTTCGATATTTAAATCACGAAACAAAGCAGAATTATCTATTTCCTTAAAAGGAGACAAACAAAACATTTCTTTAGTTGCTCTAAATTTGAAAAATTTAAAAGATTTGGATTCAAAAAAAGGTAATGCTCAAGAAACTATCCAAAAATCTGTTGATTTTGCAGAAAGTTTGAAAGCAGCCACATATGAAAGCCACAACACCCTTTTCTTTATTTTATCTCCAACTAAAACAAGAACATTCAAAAACGAAAGCGCAGCACTTCAGATTGCGCAAAAGATAAAAGAGATTTTAAAAGACCACAATAAAATCTTCAAACAAAGAGTTGATTTTGGAATTTCAATAAGTACAGGAGCAATAGTTGCTGCTCAGGAAAAAGATTCTTTGAAATTCATGAGTCTTGGAAATCTTTTAGCTACTGCAAAGAAAATCGCAGCTCTTGCAGAAGAGGATATATTATTAGAAGAAAAAATGAATGGGTTGCTTTTATCTCGAACCAAAACAACCAAACATGAGAAAAACGGAATAAATGTTTATTCTATAAAAGAAATAAAGAATCCAGAAGAGCATAAAAAATTCATAAGCAGTTTCTTAAGTCGAATGGAATATAAAAAATAAATTTATTTCTTTTTTTTCTTAGAAGGCTGATTTTTAGAAGATTTTTCTTCTGTTTTCTTTTCTTCTTTGCTCTTATTTAATTCTTTTTTAACAATTCCTTCAACTTCTTTTTTTGAAAATTTCTTTTTTGTAAAATTTACTCCGAGAAGTCTTAGAGCAATTCCTATTATCAGAATAATTAATCCAAGAGCGAGAATTTTCCAAAACACGCTTGGCGCGCCGCTGAAAAATAATCCCACAAAAAGAACATACGGATATTTTATGCTTGATACAAGAAAATTTTCAAATTTAAGCAAAATAAAAGAAGAGGCAACCATAATTGAACCAATGACTATAAACAGATTCGGTTTCTGTTCCACCAATAAGAAAATCAAAACAACAAGCACAAGAAATGCTATAAGAGACTGATAAAATTTCTCCTGCCAGTAATTTTTAGCTTTTTCTGAAATTAAGAAAAAAGGATATTTAGTTTTCTTTAAACAATCCCAAAATTTGCAGTCATAATCATCATAATAAATAGTGTAAATAATATTATTTATTCCTTCATCAATTAATGCTTCAAAATTTTCTTCAAAATTTTCTAACATATTGCAAGATAAAGTGAAGGTATATCCTCCGGCAGAAAAAACATATGAAGCATTTGAAAGTAAATCTCCCAGGGCTTCGTTTTGACAGTGCTCTAACATAAAATTTCTAGCTCGTTCCATTTCTGCCATTAAATCAAAATCTTCTTCAATGAAATCAGATTTGTTTTCACTAAGATTTTTTACAACAGGAAAAAGTTGCTCCTGAACATTTTCATATTCCAAAGAATGAGAGAAGATTAGGAAAAGACTTCCTAAAAGTAAGATTAGAAAAAAGAGCACGCAAACCACGACCAATAAGCCACCTCTTACAAATCCCATTTTAAATATAGAAAAATCATATTTATAAAACTTAACTCTTCAACTTAACAAAAACCTTTATTAACTTATTTAGTTTTTTTAATTCATGAAAGAAAAAAGGGGAAAAAATGATACAAAAAATTTAGAAGCTAATTCTAAGTTAGAGATTATAAAATGGTTCTCTGAGCTTAATAAAAATTCAGGGAATATTGCTGGCGGCAAAGGAGCAAATTTAGGAGAGATGTATAATCTTAAAATTCCTGTTCCTGCTGGTTTTGTAGTAACAGCGCAAGCATATGATTATTTCATCAAAGAAGCTAATCTAAAAGAGAAAATAAAAGAATTTCTTAATAAAATAGAATATGAGGATACAGAACAATTGGAAAATATAACAAAAGAAATTCGTTCATTAATAGAAAACTCTAATTTTCCTAAGAGCATGAAAGAGGAGATTTGCGAAGCTTATGAAAATATCGGAGCAGAAGAATTAAATCTAAGTGGAAAGCCGATTCATGATATTCTTAGAAAAAGATCGGAAGCAACTTTTGTTGCTGTAAGAAGCAGTGCAACAACAGAAGATTTGGCAGATGCAAGTTTTGCAGGACAGCAAGATACCTATTTGAATATAAAAGGAGAATCTGATTTATTAAATAGCATTAAAAAATGCTTTGCTTCTCTTTTCACACCAAGAGCAACATATTATAGAAACAAAAAAGGATTTCAGCACGAAAAGTCAAGTCTCGCAGTTATTGTACAAAAGATGGTTGATGCAGACAAATCCGGAGTAATTTTTTCAAAAGACCCTGCTTCACAAAAAGACGATATAATAATAGAAGCAGTATGGGGTCTTGGAGAAGGAATTGTCTCAGGAAGAATAACTCCTGACATCTACATTCTTTCTTCA
>VGKR01000043.1 GCA_016866915.1 Candidatus Pacearchaeota archaeon | reverse complement strand
TAAGAATCTCTTTTGCTTTTTCAGCTGCAATTCTGTAGCCTTTTGTAATAACAGTTGGATGTATCTTTTTTTCAAGAAGCTTTTCTGCATTTTCCAAAAGTTTTCCTGCAATCATTACAGCTGTTGTTGTTCCATCTCCAACTTCGCTTTCCTGAGTTTTTGCAATTTCAACCATCATTTTAGCAATGGGATGCTCTATCTGCATTTCTTCAAGAATTGTTACACCGTCGTTGGTTATAGTAATATCATTAGTTGGAGAAACAAGCATTTTATCCATGCCTTTTGGACCAAGTGTTGTCTTTACAATTTCAGCAACCATTCTCGCAGCTAAAATATTGCTTCTTTGAGCGTCTTTTCCCAGAATTCTTTGCACATCTTCTGGCATTAGCACTATTGGTTTGTCTGCCATTATATATTATCTCCAATTAAACGATTTAATAATGTTATATGAGAGCATTTAAATTCTCTTTGTTTTGGATCTGATAATTTATTTTTTAATTCATCAGTCATAGGTGTTCCTGTTTCAAAATCAGAAAGAACCGCCAAAGCTAAGCAATCATAATAGGCTCTTCCACCCCTTTCTCCATTAAATATAACATCTACTCTTTTATCTTTTGTTTTTTCTGTCCAGCTTTGATAAAAAGGGCATGTTGTAACATGAGGACAATATTGAGCCATTATTCTATTTTCCCTGGCAATTATTTAAACATTATTGTAATGAAGTAATGAGAAATAGTTTGGAGAAGATTAAATGATGTCTAAACGCATAAAGTTTATAAGTAAAAAGATATTAGTTTGAACATGGAAAACATCATTGTCGCTGATGTTATGACCCGGGAGCCAATAACAGCAAAGCCAAGTGATGATCTTCTTACTTGTGCACGAAAAATGGCAAGTAAAAGAGTTGGAAGCCTGCTTCTGGTTGATAAAAAGAAACTTGTAGGATTTATTACAGAAAGAGATGTTTTATGGGCTCTTGTGAAAAAATCCAAGAAAGATTTGTCTGATATCAAGGCTATTGACATTTCTCCTAAAAAAATAGCTACAATAAAGCCTACAATGACTATTCAGGAAGCGATTAAGAAAATGAAGCAATTGAAATTTGAAAGACTTCCTGTAACTGACAAAGATGAATTAGTTGGCATTATTACTGCAAAAGATATTCTTAGCTTTCATCCAGAGTTTTATCCAGAACTTGAAGAGTTTGCAAAAATACGGGAAGAAGAAGCTAAATTGAAAAAAATCAAACAAGCAAAAGACATAAGGTCTTCTGAACTTGGAATCTGTGAAGAGTGTGGAGCAAGAGATTTTCTTTATCGGATTCACGGCATGCTTATATGCGAATCATGCAAAAGCTCTATTTAGACAATTTTTTCTTTATTAGGGCACTTAGTTAAATATTTAAATAATATTTTCTCTAAAGATAGATAAGAGGTGCTTATTTTTATAATGGCAAGCTGGAATAAAAATTCCGCTAAACCCTTTTATAAATAAAATGGCAGAAAAAGAAACAATATTTTCAAGTAAGATTAAATATGCTGGAATTTTTTCTTTTAAAGATTTTTACAAGTTCTGTTATGATTGGATTATAGAAGAAATAGATGTTCTTGATTTTTCTGAGAACAAATATGAAGAAAAAATAAAGGGAGATGCTAAGGATATAACTGTTGAATGGGAGTGTTACAAGAATCTTACTGATTATTTTAGACTTGGAATAAAAGTTGAATTTAAGGTAATGGGACTTAAGATAGTTGAAATTTCACAAGGAGGAGCCAAGGTAAAAACAAACGAGGGTTCAATAGAGATGAATGTTAAAGGAATTCTCATAAGAGATTATCAGGGCAAGTTTGAAATGACTGCATTTAAAAAAGTTCTTAGAAGCATTTATGAAAAATGGGTTATTCCTGCAAGAATAGTGGAATACGAAGATAAAATAATCGGAGATTGCGATGAATTTTTGGGACAGGCGAAAGCCTGGCTTGATCTTGAAGGAAAAAGATAACAAATATTTTGAAATTTATTATTTTTAACATCACCGAAATCCTTAAATATAAATTTCTTTTGTTTTTTACATGAAAAATTCCAAAAAAAAAGATTTGATGCGTTTGATATTGATTGTGGGCTTGTTTAGTATACTTTTAATTTCAATTTTTCCATTAGTTTCTGCTGTTGATTTAACAATCGAGAAAAAAAGCTCAGATGAAGTTTACATAAAGAGCTTAGGAAAACCGATTTATTTTGATTTAAGCATAACAAACAACGGAGCTTCTGATAGTTTTGAATTTTACAATCTTATGGGATTTACTATGCTTCCTGCTGAAAAAATTTCTATAGATTCTGGAGAAACAAAAGATATTCGACTTGAAATATTTCCTATTGGAGAAATTCCAGAAAGTGGTTTTTATGCATTAACCTACTATATTAAAGATAGAAATTCTCAAATTGAAGGAACTCTTTTGTTTAAAATAATTTCTCTTAAAGAAGCTTTTGTCGTCGGTTCAGATGATATAGACATTGAATCTTCATCTATAGAAGTGTTTATTAAAAATCTGGAAAATGTGGATTTTGAAAATATGAAAGTTAAATTCACTTCACCTTTCTTCGATATTGAAAAAAGTTTTTCTTTAGATGCTAAAGAGACAGAGAAATTCACAGTTTCATTGGATAAAGAAGATTTTCGGGAATTAACAGCTGGCTTCTATACAGTGGTTGCAACAGTTGAAGCTAATGATGAAATTGCAGAGGTTTCAGGAATTGTTAGATTTGTGGAGAAAAACATAGTCACAACAACAAAAAGTGATATTGGATTTTTTGTAAACACAAAAATAATTGAAAAAAAGAACGAAGGAAATCTCGTTGAAGAATCAGAGACAGTTATAAAGAAAAACATTGTTTCGAGATTGTTTACAACATTTAATCCAGAGCCAAATCTTGTTGAAAGAGAAGGCATGAATGTTTATTATACATGGATATCAGAAGTAAGACCAGGCGAAACTTATAAGATTACTGTAAGAACAAATTGGTTTTTCCCTTTCTTGATTATACTTCTTTTAGTTGCAATTGTAATTTTAGTCAAGCAATACACCGGAACTGATTTTGTATTAAGAAAAAAAGTCTCTTTTGTAAAAGCAAAAGGAGGAGAGTTTGCATTAAAGGTTTCTCTTTTTGTCAATGCTAAGAAATATGTCGAAAGAGTTAACATTATAGATAGTCTTCCTTCTCTTGTTGAATTATATGAAAGATTTGGCGGAGATGCTCCTTCTAAGATTGATAAGA
>VGKR01000042.1 GCA_016866915.1 Candidatus Pacearchaeota archaeon | reverse complement strand
TCCGTCTGTTGTTACATAAACTGAAAAAACATCTCCATCTAAATTCAGTTCAAATTCATAAAAACTTCCCTGTTTTGTGACAGAAACAATTTCTACCGAGCTTCCAGGAACTTCGTTTTCAAAAAAATCAATTAATTTTTGCTCTGCAGAACTTTCAGAAATAACACTGCCTGTTAAACCCAGAAAGCCCAGACTTCCAGTATTCCACAAGAACGAGCCAATAAGAATACCTATAATTAAAAAAACAAAAGAAACAATCCATCTTACAGGAATATTTATCAACTCTTTTGAATTTTCTTTATCTTTCATTTTTAATCAGCAAACTTTAATTAGCTAAGCAATTCTCAACCCATGCATCCATTGCTGTTTGATTGAGATTACTTTCTGAATCTGCAAATGCTCCGACTTTTATTTCTCCTGTTTTAACACACACAAACTGAGGAACACCTCCGCTTGTCATGTGACTCAAAACACAATCACTTATCATAGGATTCTCTTCTGCTGCATTAGCTCGATAAACATTATATCCTCTTTGCTCTAAAGAATCAACACCTGGCTTCATTCTAGTGCACCATCCACAAGAATCAGAATAATAGAATATGATTGCGCTTTCATCTAATCCATAATTTGTTGCGCACTCTAAAATTGTTTCTGTTGGTGTAGTGGGTGTTGTTGGAATTGTCTCAGTTAAAGGAATCAGTGAACTTGCAAAATATTTTCCGTCTTTAGTGACATATACTGGAATTTCATTTCCTTCCATAGAAAGAGTAACTACATAGAAATCTCCTTCTTTTTCTATACTAGATATTTCAGCATCAATTCCCTGAGAAAGTGCGAAATCTAACATTGCCTGACCTGCTTCTTCTTCAGAAACAGTTTTTCCTGTGATAAATGAGCCTGTAAAATTCATAACAAGAAGCACTATAAGAATAGCCAAGAGAATAAATGTTGACAATTTCCATAAATCTCTTTTCTTTATTGTTATTGTTTTAGCTTCTTCCATTTTTATTTCACAAAAAACACCTTTTTATACTTTTTGATATTTGAAGAGTTATTATTTTCATATTAATCCAGATTCTAATAATTCTTTCCAAGATTTTTCTCCAATAGCAACAAGTGCTTCTTTGAATGTTAAAATCGGCTTTGAATATCTGGCAGAATCATCAAGCGCGATTCTTGGACATGCAAGCTCAATAAAGACATCAATATCATAAAAATTCATTATCTTTTCAGGTGTTAATTCATCCATGGATATTGAAATCACATTTTTATTTTGCTTCTTCAATTTTTCAACAAGATATTTTGCAGAACCAAAAAGCTGTCCTAATTTGATTTCACTGATTATTCCTACATTTTTTGCTTCTTTCAATTTTTCAATTGCAATTGCTCTTTGCTTTAGAACTTTTTCTTTAATTCCTTCCATGGTTTTTATTTTATTGTTGTAAACATCAATAAGAAAAACTGGTTTTTTTACAGCTAAGGCAGCACCTATAGAATGAAATTCATTTCCAAGAATCAAAAAGCAATTTACTTTCTTTTCTATAGCTTTAAGTCCTTCATATTGGCAGCCGAGAATATGCCCTTCATAGGCAATTTTTCCTAATTTTTTAGATAGAATAATTTTCTTGTTTTTATTTTCATAGAATTTTTGAATTTTTTCAAGCTCATGCCTATGTTGTATTGAATAAGAAAAACCTATTGTTTTATATTTCTTAAGATATTCCAATGATTTTTCAAGAAGGAAATTAAGATTTAGAATATCTTTTATTTCTATATACAGCACAGGAATATCTGTTCTGAGAAATTCTGCATGTCCGAAATGAACAATCAAATCAACTCCCAAAGCTTTTGCTTCAAAATAAGCTAAAGAGCAGGCACCCCAGCAGGTTTGCCCTGAAAATATAACTTCAATTCCAAGAGCTTCAATTAATTTTGAAATCTTAGATGCTTCTTTTTTAATTCCTTCTGGAAGCTGAACCAATACTTTTTTAGGCTTCCTTTTCTTTAATTCTGCAATTAATTTTTCCTTTTCAAAATCAAAAACCATTATTTAACATTCCAAGATAGGTATAAGAATTTTGTGGATTAGAAGTCTGGATATTCAGGTGATAGTTTGCCAAGTGTTCTTGGATCAAATTTTGAAGAAGAAGTTTTTCCTGTTGCGGAAATAATATCATCTATTCTTAGAATCATTATTGCAACATCTGTAGCTGAATTAATTGCCTGAGTCTTAATTTTAAGAGGCTCAATTATTTTTGCTTCAAGCACATTCTCAATTACATTTTTGTAAAGATTTAAACCAGCGTGTTTTTCTCCAGCATCGTGCCTTGATTTAAGTTCAGTTAGAACATCGATAGGGTCAATACCTGCATTTTCAGCTAAAGTTACTGGAATAAACTCAAGGGCAGATGCAAATTCCTCAACAGCAAGCTGCTCTCTTCCACTTAATCCCTGAGCAAATTCTCTAAGTTGCTTGGCAAGTTCGGATTCTATTGCTCCTCCGCCTGGAACAACAAGTCCTGATTGAACAACACAGGCAACATCACCTAAACCATCTTTTATTGCTCTTTTAACCTCGTCAATAACATGCTCTGTTCCGCCGTGAATCAGAATTGTAAGTACTTTTGGATTTTGGCATCCTGTTATATATGTGAAAATTTCATATCCTCTTTTTATTTCTTCAACTTTTTTGGCATTTCCAATTTCAAATGCAGTTAATTCATTTATATTGCTGATTATTTTTCCATTTGTTGCTTTTGAAATCTTTTCCATGTCACTTCTTGCAACTCTTCTGCAGACATAGATTTTCTCTTTGGTAAGAAGATATCTTGCAAAATCATCAACACCTTTTTGACAAAAAACAACATTTGCACCAGAAAGTTTTATTTTTTCAACTAATTCTTTTATTTCTCTTTCTTCTTCTATCACAAAACTATGAAGCTGCTCTGGGCTTGTTATTGATATTTTTGTTTCAATCTCTGGATTTCTTATTTCAAGAGGAAAATCAACAAGTGCTATTTTTGCATTAAAAACAGAAGAAGGCATGTCATATGATATTTTTTCCTTGTCAAGAACTATACCAGATATTAATTCAGTATCTTTAATTCCCTCTCCTTTTGCTTTTTCTATTTTAACATCATCTAAATCTATTTTTCCATTATCTTCTATTTGCTGGATAACTCTGACAATAATCTCAGCTAATCTGTCTTTTGCATCTTCAGCCCCCTTGCCTGTCATTGCAGTGATTGCAATCTGTTTCAGCAATTCTTCGTCATTTTTGGTTATTCTTAAGGCAAGGTCCATAAGAAT
>VGKR01000041.1 GCA_016866915.1 Candidatus Pacearchaeota archaeon | reverse complement strand
AACAAATTTTATATTATATTTTCTAATAAGAGGAATTATTTTTCTTTTGATAAAATTTAAAGAAATAAATTTTGGTTCTTTATTTTTCCAATAACTGCATAAAAGACATTTTGAAGAACAAAAACTAGTCACAATTAGAAAAAGCCTATCTATCTCTTTAATACTTTCTTGCACATTTAAGGCCAAAGGTTTACATTTAGTGCTTTTTTTTTCTTTGTTTTCATGATTAGAATAAATAGACAGAATATTTATAAATCTTTCTAATATTTAAAAATGTACTCTTCGAAACTAAAAATGGAAAGAAAAAGAATAGTAAGTGGTATGCGAACAACAGGCAGACTTCATTTAGGTAATTTAGTAAGTACTATGGAAAATTGGCTCAGATTTCAAGAAGAAGATGAATGTTTTTTTGAGATAGCTGACCTACATGCATTAACTGATAGAACAGATTATTCTGAGATAAAAGACTTTGTCATCAATATGGGGATAGACTGGTTAGCTTTGGGAATAGACCCCCATAAATCTACAATTTTTGTTCAATCTAATATGCCAGAACACATGGAACTTTATACGCTCTTTTCCATGATTACCCCGGTCTCATGGTTAGAAAGATGTCCTGTTTATAAAGACAAAACTAATGGAAATAATGCAATACAAAGTCTTTCATTAGGATTACTTAGCTATCCGGTACTCCAAGCAGCAGATATTGCAATATACAAAGCCACACATGTCCCTGTTGGTATAGATCAAGCACCCCATGTAGAATTGACAAGAGAAATAATAAGAAGGTTTAACAGTTTTTTTGGAGAGGTTTTTTCAGAACCACAAACCATCATGACAAAGACTCCGAAATTGTTAGGTACCGATGGAAGAAAAATGAGTAAAAGTTATGGAAATGTTATCCTTCCATCAGACTCAATAGATTTTCTTGAAGAAAAAATCACAAGAATGATTACAGATCCGCAAAAAATAAGAAAAAATGATCTTGGTCACCCAGATATTTGTAGTGTTTATACTTTACATAATTTTTATAACTCCAATAAAGAAGAAGTTGCAGATGAATGTGGGAAGGGGTTAAGAGGATGCGTAGATTGTAAAAAACAGGCTGCAAAGGAAGTGTATAACCATTACTCTGAGTATAGAGAAAAAAGAAAATTTTATACAGAGAGAATAGGAGAAGTTTATGAGATATTAAATGAAGGTACAAAAAAGGCAAGAACCATTGCAAGACAAACCTTGGATGAAGTAATGGAATGTATGAAAATAAATTATTAAAAATTTATAAATAAGATTAGTTTAAATTTTATTATGCAAAAAGAGTTCAGAATTACACCTTGGGAAGTTTCTGGGAAAATCGATTATGAAAAGATCATAAAAGAATTTGGAATTTCAAAAATTGATAATAAACTTCTTGAGAGAATAAAAAAACATACTGGCGAATTACATCTAATGTTAAGAAGAAAAATTTTTTTTGCCAATAGAGATTTAAACTGGCTTTTAAATGAGTATGAAAAAGGAAACAAGTTTTTTATATATACTGGAAGAGGACCATCTGGACCAATACATCTGGGGCATTTAGGAACGTGGATGTTTACTAAATGGCTCCAAGATAAATTTAACGTAGAATTATGGTTCCAGTTTACAGACGATGAAAAATTCTTATTCAAAAACAAATCTTTTGATGAGATACAGAGATGGACTGGTGAAAATATGCTTGATGTTATAGCTTTAGGGTTTAATCCTGATAAAACACATTTTTTAGTGGACACCAAACATGCTAATCTAATATACCCTGAAGCAATAAAATTTGCTAAAAAAATAACTTTATCTACTGTAAAAGCTGCCTTTGGATTTAATGATTCCAACAATATAGGGCAGGTTTTCTATACAAGCATACAAGCTGTTCCCGCAATTATTCCTAGTGTATTAAAAAGAAAAAATATCCCCTGTTTAATACCTCTCGCTGTTGATCAAGACCCCCATTTTAGGGTTGCACGAGATGTTTATCCTAAACTGGGATTTTACAAACCATCAATAATTCATGGAATTTTTCTTCCACCATTATCAGGAATTTCTGGAAAAATGGATAGTGGCGGAAAAGGAGACGAGAGAGCAATACTTACAACAGACTCTCCTGAAGAAGTTGAAAATAAAATAAAAAAATATGCATTTTCAGGAGGACAGCCTTCAATAGAAGAGCATAGGAAAAAAGGAGGAAATCCAGATGTAGATGTTTCTTTTCAGTATTTGAAAATGATTTTTGAGCCAGATGATAAAAAACTGAAGGAAATTGAAGAGGATTATAGAAGCGGGAAAATGCTAACAAGTGAATTAAAGACTTATTTAATTGAGAAAATAAATGTTTTTTTAAAAGAACATCAAAAAAGAAGAGAAAAGGCAAAGAAAGAAATTAAGAAGTTTATGTTTAAAACACGAGACCCACTTAGGTAAATTTAGTCTTTGATAATCTTATCAAATTTAACCATTTATTAACCCCTAACTCCAAATCAGGAACAGTTAATTCATAAGGGCAACAATTTATAGCTTGATGTTTAGTAATAAATTTAGAGTAGATTTCAATCTCTTTCATGATCGCTTTTACATTTTCTATGCTGACGTGAAATTCTCTAAAAGTTTTAGTCCTATTTAAGAGAACATTTATATATTAAATATATGTTGAATTATTCTGATAAAAAATGCCAAAAAAATCAATTAAAAAAATAAAAAAAGAAGTGACAAAAATCAAAAGAGGAAATGGAGGGAGTCTTTTTTTAGAAGTTAAGAAAATCTCCAAAGATGCTTTTCTTCCTGAATACATGCTTAATACAGATGTTGGACTTGATTTAAGGGCTAACGAGACAGTTGGACTTTATCCAATGGAGCAAAAAGCTGTGAAGACGGGAATAGCTGTCAAAATTCCAGAAGGATATGTTGGCTTGATAAGGGACAGGGCTGGCATAGTCAGCAAGATGAATGTTCACACAGCTGCTGGAACATTTGACTCTGCTTACACAGGCGAGGTGTCTGTTGTTTTAGTTAATTTAGGCGAGAGCTCTGTTGAAATAGAAAAAGGAATGAGAATAGCTCAATTAGTCATAATTCCTATAACAAGAGTAAAAGTTCAAGAGGTAAAATCTCTGATTCAGACAGACAGGGGTGAGAGGGGATTTGGCTCAACAGGTTTTAAGGAAAGATTAAATGAGTTTAATAAATTAGCAAAAGATATTGAATAAATAAGACAATATGGGCTTGGTAAATTTTTTTGCATCATTAATTATTGTTATCGGAGTTCTTTTTATCATAGTTGGCATAAAACACTCTAACAGCTGGATTTGGGGAATAATGCTGGTGATAGCTGGTTTGATTGTTAAATCATATCTTTGGCTTAATTC
>VGKR01000040.1 GCA_016866915.1 Candidatus Pacearchaeota archaeon | reverse complement strand
CTAAGAATAATAATAATATAAAAACAAAAAATATTTTTTTCATTCTTTTTTAAAAAGTTTATAAAAAATAAAAAATTCAATTATATTTAAACATTTCTTCTTTTAAGCGGATATTTCAATTAATTTAAAAACAATAATTTCTATGAAAAAGACATGGAAAATAAAGATATAATCACTTTAGAAAAAGTGAAGAAATATAAAGAACTTACAAGCAAAGCTTTGAAAATCGCTAAAAAATCAATAGTTAAGGGAAAGGAAAAAGAAGCAGCTGAGATTATAGAAATGGTGTCTAATTATCTTTCTGATTCAGAGTATTTTGAAAAAAATCAGGATTTTATCAATGCTTTTGGAGCTCTGAATTATTCACACGGCTGGCTTGATTGCGGAGTAAGGCTCGGAATTTTTAATGTAAATGACAACAGATTCTTTACAGTTAGATAAAACTCAAAAATCAAATTCTTCATAATTAGAAACAAATAAAAATACTCTCGTCTTCTTTTTAATTATGAAAAAGAGTGAAAAACAATCAGCAAAAGAAAAAGAAGTGCAGAAGAAAGAAGTTGGCTTTATAACTGTCGTGGATGCTATTGTTGGAATAATCATTGCAATATTTTGTTTACTCGCTTTAATCGGGGGTTTTTATTTAATAGGAGCATTATTTTTTGTTCTGGTTGTTTTTATTTTTCTTCCTCAAAGAGTCTTGAAATTCTCAAAGTGGCTGAAACTTTTGATAGGAATCGTGGGTTTTTTTGTGCTTTTAGCCATTATGGGACTTAATCTGCCTTCTCAAGAGTCAGTATTTGAGATTTACAGTCTTAATGAACCTTTTATTCTAAATTATAAAGACATTAATCTTTCTATGGTTGTTTATAATGCAACTAAAGAAAACAAGATTATATTAAACGGAGAAGAAAGAACCAGTGAAGGAGTTTTTATTAAAGTTAATGGAGCTCTGATTAATTTAGTAAAATTACCAGTAAATATCGGAATTAATGTATGGATTAAGGATAGCCAGAATAATTCTTATACTTCTTTAGGATATAATTTAGGTGACGGTCCTTTACAACCAAATTTAAGACGGGAAATTTTTTATATCTTTGAAATTCCAAAACAATCTTCTGAATTAAAATTATTTATTAAAGATAAAACCAAAATTATTAAGGTAGTTGATTTAGAAATATGAAAAAAAATCCAAAAAAAGAGCTTATTGTTCTGAGTCTTGGAGGAAGTCTGATAATTCCTGGAGAAATTGATTTAAAATTTCTAAGAGAATTCAAAAAAATAATTCTAAGAAACACAAAAAGACACAAATTTATAATTGTGTGCGGAGGAGGAAGTGTTGCGAGAAAATATATCTATGCTCTAAGAAATGAAAGATTAGCTGAAAAACTCCAGAGTTTTGCAGGTATCTCTGCTACAAGGACGAATGCGCGGTTTATGACTTATTTCTTTAATAAAGATGCAGAATATGGAATTCCTCATACGAAAAAAACACTTAAAAAATATCTAAAAAAACACGATGTTGTTTTCTGTGGAGCTTTAGAATATAAGCCAGAGCAAACATCTGATTCAACATCAGCTGAATTAGCTAGAATTTTCAAAACAGAATTTATAAATCTCACAAATGTGCCGGGACTTTATAATAAAAATCCAAAAGAGCATAAGGATGCAAAGCACATTCCCAGAATAAATTGGGAAAATTTCCAAAAATTAGCAAACGAAAGCAAATATCAGCCAGGACAGCATTTTGTTTTAGATCAAACAGCTGCAGAAATAATAAGAAAAAACAGAATTAACACTTACATTCTTGGAAAAGACCTAAAACAATTAGAGAATGTTCTCAGAAAAAAGAAATTTAAAGGGACTTTGATTAGTCAATAGAATGAAATCTGTCATTATTTCAGAAGAGGATTTTCAAAAAGCAAGAAAAAGAATAAGAGAAAATTCAAAGAAGAAAATAATTTTTTCCAGTGAAAACGAAGAAACAATAAAAAAGATTCTTGAAAAAGAAAAAATAAATGTGCTTCTGCTAAATCTTGTCAATAAAAAAGATAAATTCAAACAAAGAGATTCTGGATTTGATTCTGTGTTTGCAAGACTCGCTAAGAAAAAAAACGTGATTATCGGAATAAATTTAGATGAGATTTTAAACAGTGAAAAAAGAGAAAAATCAGATATTCTAGCAAGAATTCGGCAGAATGTGCGTCTTTGCAATAAGAATAAACTAAAAATGGAATTTCTTTCTTCAAAAAAAATCGATAAATATAATCTAAAATCATTGGGATTAATACTGGGCATGCCTACTTGGATGACAAAAGAACTGTAAACAGATTTCGGAAATTCTTTGAAAGCAAAACCCTTTTAACTATCACTTATTTAATTTCATAATGGAAATTGCTATAGAAAGAATATTAGAATCCTTAAGTCCAAATGAAAGGAAAATTCTTCCATATCTTGAAGAAAAAAGTTTGGTTGATATTTGCAAAAAGGCAAGTTTAGACAAGGTTTCTGTTCTAAGGTCTCTTGAATATCTTAAAAACAAGGGAATTGCAGAGCTTTTAGTGGAAAAGAGGAAAATAGTTCAGATAGGATTAAACGGAGCATTATATCGGAAAAAGGGACTTCCTGAAAGAAGACTTATGAATCTTTTAAATGAAAAAAGAATTCTTAAAACAGATGATGCAAAAAAGAAAAGCAGTCTTTCAGAAGATGAATTTCGGGCTTCTCTTGGAGTTTTAAAGAAAAGAGGATTAATTGAATTAAAAAAAGATAAAATAATTTTTAGTGCAAATAAAGAGGAAATTTCTAAAAAAAGTCCTGAAGAATCTTTTTTGGAATCTCTGCCATTGGAATATGAGTCTTTTAATGAAGAACAAAAAATAATATTTGAATTCCTTAAAAAAAGAAAGGATATTGTTCAGTTAAAAGAGGAGAAGATTATCACTATCAAAATAACAAATAAAGGAAGAAATATTCTTGAAGCAGATATTCAGAAAAGAGATTTGATTGAACAGATTACTCCTGAACTTTTAAAAAAAGATTCAATGTGGAAAGGAAAAAAATTCAGAAGATATGATGTCAGACTTCCTGTTTCTTCAATAAGTGGAGGAAAAAGGCATTTTGTTAATCAGGCAACAGATTATGCAAGAAAAATCTGGTTAGAAATGGGTTTCCAGGAGATGGAAAAAAATTTGATTGTGAGTTCTTTCTGGAATTTCGATGCTTTGTTCACGGCTCAAGATCATCCTGTAAGAGAGATGCAAGACACATTCTTCTTAAATTCTAAAACAGAGTTGCCTGAAAAAGAATTAATAAAACAAGTTAAAAAAGCCCACGAGCAAGGAGTGAGCGGAAGTAAAGGATGGCAATATTCATGGAATGAAGAAGATGCAAAAAATTGCGTTTTAAGAACTCATACAACATGCCTTTCTGCTCAGAAATTATATGAATTAAGTAAATTACCTTCTGAAAAGAAAAAGGGAAAATTCTTTGCTGTTGGAAAAGTCTTCAGAAATGAAACAATAGATTGGAGCCATAGTT
>VGKR01000039.1 GCA_016866915.1 Candidatus Pacearchaeota archaeon | reverse complement strand
AAACATATTTAAGTTAAAATAAAACAAAAATCAAAATGGAATTTTGTCCTAAATGCGGTGCTGTTTTAATTCAAAAGAAAAAAAGATATGCTTGTCCTAGATGCAGATACTCAACAAAAAGTGGATCAAAGTTAAAAGTTTCTGAAAAGATTGAAGAAAAAAAATATGTAGATGTGGTTTCTGAAAGAGATTCTGAAGTTCATCCAATAATAGAAGAAAAATGCCCTAAGTGCGGAAATAAAAAAGCATATTTCTGGACTATGCAAACTCGTGCATCAGATGAAGCAGAGACGAAATTCTTTAAGTGTACGAAATGTAAAAATACCTGGCGAGAATATAGGTAAGATTTCTCTAAAGATTTTTAAAATCAAGTCTATTTACAAAAGGGATAGGCCCTGTGCCGACCAAGCTTGGGCGGTGCAGTGACAAATTTCGAAGAAATTTGGCCCCGTAGCTCATTCCTCCGGACGACCAAGCTTGGGCGTTCGTTTATGAAGGAAACGAGTGGGGGTCAAACGAAGGAAGGCCCCGTAGCTCAGTCTGGTTAGAGCACTGGACTCTTAAGATGATGAAAGCCTTCATCAGCTTTCACGAAATCCGTGAGGATTTCAGTGTAATCCAGGTGTCGTGGGTTCAAATCCCATCGGGGCCATTTAGGGATTTGAACAGGGTTTGTGTAAAGTTCGTAGAACTTTATGCAGGTCGAGCGTATGTGAGGCCCAAATCCCATCGGGGCCATTTAGGGATTTGAACAGAGTTTGAATTTTAATTAGCATTAAAAAATAAGCAATATATTGCCAAATGATAGAAATACTGACTCTGGGGCGATAGCAAAACAGAATTATCTTATAAGTTTCTGAATATTCTCAATCGCATCTGCAGCTTCTTTTCCCTTCTTTGTCAGTTTTATAATTTTTATTCGCCCCTTTTTTTCAAAACTGACAAGACTCAAAGTCTCCAAGGTCTGCAGAATCTTTACTGCATGGCTATATGTACAATCAACTTCCTTAGCCAATATGCTACCATATCTCATTCGTGTGTTTTTTTTCAAAGAAACAAGCATCAAAGCTGGTTTCCTTCTGAAAAAGATATCAAAGTTGTCTTTCATTTTAATTAGGATTTCCATAAGTGTATGTTTTATTGTGTATATTTGATAAGTGGTTTGCTTTTAAATGTTTTTAGACCCATATATCACAAAAAATATATCCCATTCTGCTTTTTAAATCTTATCTTTTTTTAATTTTAAAATGGTAACAAGTAAAAGTCATCATAGAAATTTTTATAATCCCGAAATAAAGAAAGAGTATATGGAAAAAGAAAAAATAAAAATTCTTGCAATAGGAGATATCCATGGAGATACGGGTCTTGTAAAAAGACTTGTGAACAAAACAAAAAAAGAAAATGTTGATTTAGTTATTCTTGCAGGAGATCTAACTTTCACAGAGAAATCAATTAAAAATATAATCGGCCCATTTATAAAAACAAACAAACCAATTTTTTTGATTCCTGGAAATCATGAATCTGCTGCAACAGCAGATGCTTTGGCGCAAATATATGGTGCAAAAAATCTTCACGGATATGGTTTTGTGGAAAATGGAATTGGATTTTTCGGAGCAGGAGCAGCAGATATCGGCCCATTTCCAGTAAGTTCCAAAGAAATTTTTGAATTGTTAAATAAAGGAAATAAAGATATTAAAAATGCAAAAAAGAAAATAATGGTTACACATATGCATCCTCAAGGAGGTCAGGCAGATAAATTTGGTTTTATAGGTTCAAAAGCAATAAAAAAGGCAATTGAAAGATTTAAGCCAGACATTGCAATAAATGCTCATATACATGAAGCAGGCGGAATTGAAGAAAAAATAGGAAAAACTCGTGTGATTAATGTAAGTCGAAAAGAAAAAATTTTTGAGATTTGATAATAGAGTATACAAGTATTTTTAAACTGTAAAAATGAAAAAATTTCATGACAATAGACAATTTGGTTGAGCAAACTTTTCCAATAGAATGTTGTGGATTAGACAGTAAAGGAAAAAAAGCTTTATCTAAACCCGTAAAAGCAAATGTAAGAATCTATAAGTGTGCCGGAAGTAGTATGATTTCAAGTGAAGTGAATTGCCCGTATCATACAGGTGCCCATAATAGAAAATGCATCGCTTCATATCCTATAGATAAAAAAGGCATTAGTGAAAGCGTAAAATGTCCTTATAGTTTTGATATTCATTACAGCTTTCAGAGATGATGTTTCTAATCTTATTTGAATTTCTTTTCAAAAGAATTAAAAATCAATAAATATAAAATCTCTTCTGAACATGCTAATTAGAAGGACGGAGCTTATTTCAACATGCGAAAAAAAATCCAAAAAACAAGAGAAGAAAAATTTGCAGAGAATTTCTTTCCAGTAGAGCCAGAAGATATTAAGTATTCTATTGAAAAAGATTATTCTCAAATTGATCCTAATTCTCTAATTAAGATTGAAAAAATAGGAAATAAGAGAACAAAAATTGAATTTTCAGACAAAAAGATTTCAGCTAAAAAAACAAACAAAAAAAGCCCATCAAAAAAGAAATTCACAAAAATTAAAGCTGAAAAATTTGAAGTAAAGAAGATTTCTCTTAAGAAAGACGGATATGAATTAATTATTACTGAAAAGCCTCAGGCAGCACTTAAAATCGCATCTGCTTTAGGAAAATCAACTAAAAGAAATTCCGGAAATGTTCCTTATTATGAAGTAAATAGAAAAGGTGAAAAAATTCTTGTTGCTTGTGCTGTTGGTCATTTGTTTACCTTAACTCAGCAAATATCTGGTTCAAAAATACCTGTTTTTGATTTAATTTGGGTTCCAAATTATTTTGTAAGAAAAAAGGATTTTAGTAAAAAGTATTATGAGGTTCTTTTAAAACTAATTAATTCAGCTAGAAAAATAACTATTGCAACAGACTATGATGCAGAAGGAGAGGTAATCGGCTTAAACATAGTAAGATTCGCAGCAGGGCAAACAGATGCTAATCGAATGAAGTTCTCAACATTAACTGAAAAAGAGCTCAATGAAGCTTATGAAAAAAAATCTATTAGTTTAGATTGGGGACAGGCAATTGCAGGAGAAACGCGACATTATCTTGATTGGTTTTATGGAATAAATCTTTCAAGAGCACTTATGAATGCAATCAAAACAACAGGAAAATTTAGAATAATGTCAATAGGCAGAGTACAAGGTCCTGCATTGAATCTTATAGTTGAAAAAGAAAAACAAATTCAATTATTTAAATCACAACTCTATTGGCAGATTTTTATAACATTAGAATTCCCTGAAATAGAATTAATCCATAACAAAGATATTTTAAAAAAATTCGAATTAAAAAAATTTGAAAATTTAATCGGAAAAGAAGGAAAAGCAGAAACTAAAAAAACAAATCAAATTCTTTCTCCAAATATTCCCTTTAATTTAACATCCTTGCAAACAGAAGCATATCGACTTTACGGAATAAATCCATCAAAAACACTGCAAATTGCACAGTCTCTTTATTTGGCTGGATTAATCTCTTATCCAAGAACATCAAGTCAAAAACTACCTTCTTCAATAAATTATAAGGAAATTTTAAATAAAATAGCTAAAAAATATCAGGCTGAAAAAGAAATAGTCAAAGAAAAGCCAATTGAAGGAAAAAAATCAGATCCAGCTCATCCCTCAATCTATCCAACAGGAAATTTCAATATTCTCTCTGGAGATGAAAAGAAAATATATGATTTAATTGCAAGAAGATTTCTTTGTCTTTTTATGAAAGAAGCAGTTATAGAAAACAAAATAATAAAAGTTGATGTTGACGGATTAA
>VGKR01000038.1 GCA_016866915.1 Candidatus Pacearchaeota archaeon | reverse complement strand
AACGCGATTTCTTAAGGAGTCTTTGGGTTTGGAAATTAAGAAATTTGTTTTTCTTAAATTAGCTGAAATTTATGAAAAAACAGGTATGCTTACAGAGGCTGCAAAAAATTATGAAAATGCAGAGACAACTGCAATACCATTTTCAGAAAAAATAAAATATTTGATGAAAGCAGCTGAATTGTATGTTAAGGCAGGATATTTTGACAGGACAGATGAAGCAATGAACAAGGCAATAGTCCAAGCTAATTCAATGGAAAGAGATGATATTTATTACACAATCAAAGAGTTTTACAAAAAACAAGCACAAGCTTATGAAAATACTCAAAAAAGAGCGCATGCTGTAAAAATCTATGAAAAACTTCTGAATATAAAAATAAATGAGCGGGAAAGAAAAGAGATTAAGGAAAAGCTTATTGATTTGTATATGAAGCTTGGAAAAACCAAAGAATATCATTTTTTGAAGGGAAGAGAGCAAGAGAAGAAGTAATCTTAACTTTTCACCAAAAACCTTAAAAAGCATGATATAATTCAATTTCTAAGAGATATATTAATCATCATTATATTATCATCTCATCACATTCACTTAGCATTTTTAATTTACTTATGCAGAAGAACAGAGATTGGTTAGTATATTTCTAAGAAATCATAAGATTTCAAATTAATTAAATAAAGAAAACAAGATTTTCACAAAGGAGTTAGAAAATGGCGAAAATAAGTCCTGTATCGATAAAATACATGATACATGCGAATTTCAGAGTCGAAGGCGCCTTAGAAAAGCCCGATATAATCGGAGCTATCTTCGGTCAAACAGAGGGGCTTTTAGGTTCTGATTTAGAAATGAGAGAACTTCAAAAAGAAGGAAAAATAGGAAGAATTGAAGTTGAAATTGAGAAAAAAGACAAAATAACTACTGGTGAAATTAAAATTCCAACTGCTCTTGATCAGTCAGAAACAACTTTGATTGCAGCTGCTGTAGAAACAATTGAAAAAATTGGACCTTGCGATGCACAGGTAGAAGTTGAAAAAATAGAAGATGTAAGAAGCAATAAAAGAGATTATATTATTGAAAGAGCTAAAAAACTTATGACAGAAGTTTCTGGAAAAACAGACTCTAGAGAGATTTCACAGACAATAAAAGAATATGCTCGAATGGCTGAAGTCAAAGAATATGGTGAAGATAAGCTTCCTTATGGAGATTTATCTGATTCTGAATTGATTGTTGTTGAAGGAAGAGCTGATGTTTTGAATCTAATAAAAGCAGGAATAAAGAATGTTATTGCAATGAATGGAACAAAACTTCCAGATAGTGTAAGAAAATTAAGTGCAGAAAAAGAAGTTGTTCTGTTTGTTGATGGTGACAGAGGTGGAAAATTAATTGTTCAGAATGTTTTGGAAAATGCCAGAATCAAATATGTTATTTTTGCTCCTGACGGCAAAGAAGTTGAGGAGCTTAGCGGAAAGGAAGTTCTACAGGCTTTAAGGAAAAAAGTTACTGTTGAAGAATTTCTATCTAAAGAGCGATATCTGAAATCAAACAATAGAGGAAACTCTTATGAAAGAGAAAACGAAGATTCTTCTGGCAGAACAGGAAGTTCTGCCTCTTCCTCTAATGAAAAACTTAAAGATATTTGCATGAAAAATAAAGGAACAGGAAAAGCTATTATTTTAGATGAAAATTTAAAAGAAATCAAAAGTGTTTCTGCAAAAGCTGTGGCATCTGCACTTAAGAAGCTCAAAGAAAAACCAGGAGTACTGATTATTGATGGAATTGCTACAAATGTTTTAATGAAAAACGCAGAAGAATGCGGAATAAAAACCGTTGTTGCTAAGAATTTTACAACAACAGACACAAAAATTCAGCTTTTGAGTTTTTGAATTTAATTCGATTTCTCAGAAAAATATAAATAATTTAAGAGACTTGAAAAAGGATGAGAATGAATCTTCGATTGAATTATGAAAATGCAAGTAATATTGTAATTGAAGCATTGAGATTAGGTATTCCTCAAGGCCTTGTAAGACTTGTTCTTTTGTTAAGTGATGAAGGATATGCTCTGGGAAGAAGAGACAATATTGATGGCAAAAATCCATTTGAAGATTTTTATGGAAAAGCAGAAAAGGATGAAATAAAATATTTAGATGAAAATAGAATAAGAAATTTTTCTTTTCAGTCAGCAAGAATCGGAATTCCTAAGAGTCTAATTCCCGCAACTCTGAAAGTAGTTGAATCAGCTTATCTTATAGGATTTGCAGATCAAATTTTTGGCTTGCCTGAAAACTATTTGGATTATTATTTAAGGCTTGATATACTAACAAAAATAGCCCATAAAAAAGAAGTTACTACTCAATAGATTAATCCTTTATTTAGATATTCTTTTAAAGTCTAAAGCCAAAGAAATTTAAAGAAGGAGAGAAATTTGGAATTGAATTTGCCTTCGACAAAGAAAAAGTAACCTTTTGTTACTGACAATCAGTACTACATAATTACTATTTTTTGTTATCACCATAAAGTTTATAAAGAGTTTTGAAGTCTGTAAAATCACAGAAGACTTCGTCTTTTGGAAACAAATAAATCAAATGAAAATAAAAATGGATATAAAGAAACTTTTGGTTTCTTTTATGGTGCTTGTAAGCGTTTTATTTCTAGCTGCTAGTGTAAGTGCTGCTGAATTAGCAGATAACACTGCAATTGAAGTTAATGGAATTGACGCAACTTTTAATCCTGCAATTGTTGTAGGAGAAACATTATTTGTTAGAGTTGAGTTTGATTCACTTGCTACAATTTCTGATGTTATTGTTAAAGCAGAAATAGAAGGCGATAGAAAGACAGTTGAAGACCAAACTAATTATTTTGATGTTGAGGCAGGAAAAAGGTACGCTAAAACTTTGAAGTTAGATGTTCCTTTTGACCTTAGAGACAAGCTAAGTGGTTTTGTCGACCTTAATGTTAGAATAAGTGGAAACGATTTCAGAACCGATATAAGTTATTCATTAAGAGTTCAAAGAGAGTCCTACAGTGTAGATGTTATTTCTGTAAGTATCCCCCAACAGGTTACTGCAGGTGAACTTTTCCCTGTTGACTTTGTTTTGAGAAACATAGGTTACAATGATTTAAGAGATCTTTTTGTAACTGCAAGAATCTCTGCTCTTAATACTGAAAAAAGTGTTTTCCTTGGAAACATTGTTGCAATAGAATGCGACAAAGATATGACAGCTGAGGAAAACTATGGTGTTGATATCGTAAGAAAGTGCATAGAAGATAAAGAAAGCACAGTAAGTGGAAGAATCTTTCTTCAACTTCCATATGATGCCCAACCAGGTATCTATGCTTTGGAATTGAAGATTGCTGGTGAAGACGTAGCATCAAGCGACAATGTTCAGCTTGTTGTAAAAAACGCCTTCCCTGAAGGAAACTTTATTGTGTCTGGAAATCAACTTCTTATCGCAAATCCTACAAATGAGTTGGTTGTTTACAGAATTGTACCTCAATCAACATCAGCTATCAGCGTAAGTGTAAGCGAAACTCTTGTTGCAGTTCCTGCTGGTTCAAGCAGAGTTGTAACAGCAGACGCTACATCGGATCTTTCAGGTACACAAACTTATTCTGTTAATGTATTCTCCTCTGATGGAGCATTTATTAACACTGTAAGTTTCTCTAAGTCTTTTGGCGAAAAAGACGTTACAAGTCCAATAATTGTCTTGACAATTGTTCTAGCAGTAATCTTTATTGTATTGCTGATTGTATTGATTGTCTTGCTTGGAAAGAAACCCCAAAAATCCGAAGAATTTAGCGAAAGTTATTATTAAATTTTTTAATTTTTTTCTTTTTCTTTTTTATTTTTTACAGT
>VGKR01000037.1 GCA_016866915.1 Candidatus Pacearchaeota archaeon | reverse complement strand
ATCCTGGTGGAAAAGAATTTTTGGCTTAAAATAGTTCTGAAGTAATTAATAGTAACCTTTAAAACTTCTTGATTAATTTTTAGAATATGCCGTCATGCGGAGAATGGTATTCCACCTGGTTTGAGAGTGAATTAAGAATTCACACTTGTGCCGAATTTCAGTTCACCACAAGCCCAGGGCCTTTACAGGCATCCAGGTTCGATTCCTGGTGACGGCGTTTATATTTATTATTACCGTCAACAGGTATTTAAATATTAAAAATAATAGATAAGAATGGCAAAAAAGAATGTTCGTAAAAATGAGGACAGAACTCTTGTAATTTTGACTCATCTAATTGGAATATTTGCTTATGTATTTGGGGCGGCATTAATTTTTCTTTTAACAAAAGATTTGAAAGTTAAGAAACATGCGAAAAATGCTTTAAATTGGCAAATAAGCTTAATTATTTATTACACATTATTTTTAATTGCATCCTTAATTTCTTCCCTATTAATGAATACTTTTCCAAAAGTATTCATAATTTTCCCATTTTCACTTATTCTCTCAATTTTAACTGTCTTAAACATCGTTTTTTCAATAATCGCTGCTGCAAAGGCAAATGATGGAAAATATTGGAAATATCCTCTTTCTTTAAACATAATTGAAAAAATTGATGCAAAAGAAATTAATCAAGCAAAAAGAGAGTTAAAGAAAACTTACAAAGAAGTTCGAAAGGATTTAGAGAACGAATTTAAGAAAAAATAAAAGGCGGCAAACAAATTTAATAGATGGTTGTTCTTGATGCTTTTAGGATTTTTTATAAAAAATTCAATTTTATTTCTTTTTCTTTTGAAAAGCCAGTAAATAAATAATTGGCAGAATTCCGATTGTATTGAAAATAAAGATGCATACAAACCAAGCTAATTGATTGTTTCTTCCAGATTTCCATAATCCAATACCTTTCCAAACTCCTTCCCAAATCATAAGCACAACTATTAACAGGACAAATATCGTATTATTTACTCCAAAAAAAGATGCTAAATCCATAAACTAAAAAAGAAATTCTAAGTTTATAAAGATATTCTTTAAACATTTATAAATTCTTGAGATTTCATAAGTTAAATAGTTGAAAGGAGGGAAATAAAATGAATACTAAAAATTATACTATCGGAGATGTCGGTTTAATTAAGCTTGCTGTTCTATTTGGCACTTTATTTTTTATCTCAGTTATACCTGAATTTGCAAATTGGGTGATTAGAACACATTGGGCTTGGTTTATTATTATAGCTGTTCTTCTGGCAATTAAACCAATTCTAAAAACATTCAAGAAATAAGCAAGCCTGTGGACTAAAATTCTCTAAGAAATAATTTTGTAAGACATCTTTGCTTCGCAAAGCCTGTGGACTAAAATTATCAAGAATAATTTTGTAAGACATCTTTGCTTCGCAAAGCCTGTGGAGGGAATCGAACCCCCGACCTATTGATTACGAATCAATTGCTCTACCAACTGAGCTACACAGGCTCAATAAGATAAGTATTATCTTTATTATAAAATTTGTTAATTAGAAATCTTCAACCAACTAAGGAAACTCTTCGGATTTAGAAATATTAATAAAATTATCCGAAGAGCGCACTAAGTCCTTCTGCCGCAGCAACTTTTTTCTCTTCCTTCGGTTTTTCTTCTTTCTTTTCTTCTTTTACAGCTTCTGCTGCACTTGGTGCTGCTGCCATTAAACTAGCACTTTCTAATTCTTTTTCTATGTCAACACCTTTTAGACTAGCTACAAGAGATTTTATCTTTGCTTCTTCAATTTCTGCGCCTGTAGCTGAAACAACTTTTTTCAAGTTGTCTTCATTAACTTCTTTGCCTAATTTGTGCAATAAAAGCGCTGCATATACATACTCCATTTTTATGCCTCCGTTCTCATTTTAATTGATAATGAATTCATTTTTCTTCCTCTTCTTTTACTTCTTTATTTTCTTCAGTTTCTTTTTTCTCACTTTCTTCTTTCTTTTCTTCAATTCCTTTGGTTTCCTTTTCTTTTTTATCTTCTTTAATTTCTATTTTCTTTTCTGTTTTAATTAGATTTTCAAGAGCTTTTCCATAAGCTCCTGCTTTTCCGATTAAGAAAGTTATTGTTTTTTGATTTGCATATCCGATTTCAACAGCAAAAGGCAATGCTCTACTAAATGCGAGCTGTAATTTGTCTTTTGTCTCTTTTCTATCTACTTTTATATCTGAATATAATTTCTTTTCTTTTGTGTCAAAAGCAGCAATAGGCACAAATCCTATTGAAAAAGGTTTAATCCCCATTTTGCTCATGATATCAGCTGCAGCTTTGGTTATTTTTTCACCTTTTTTAGCAACGATTTTTGATTCTTTAATGTGAATTTTCCCTTTTTCTATTTGTATTTGAATTCCTAATGCTCCAAGTTCACTTATTGCGGGGCCTGGAACAAAATCAGTTGGTCCGGCGGGAATTTCAATGTCTTCTGGCGCCTCCTGTCCGGGTTTAGCTTTTGCAGGTGTTTTTCTATCCATTAATTCCAAAGACAATTCAAAAGCCTCTATATCTGAAAAGAGAATAGCAGAACTTTCTCCTATTTGTTCTTTAAGTTTTTTTACAGCTTCTTCTCCAGAAGAATCTATTGCCTTAAAGATTAAATTTTTCTTTGGAAATTTGACTACTGCTTTTCCCCTCAAATTTTTCATAATTTCCTGATATTGTGAAGCAGGAATATTTTTTATAGAAGCAACCATCACTGTTCGTTTAGTTTTTATAAGCTCAACTAATTCTGAAACAGTTTTTAGATTTTTCTTTGGGACTGCCGAGCTTTTTTTTCTTGTCATTTTATAAATATTTTTTGGGGTTTAGTCATGGTGAATTTTAATTCAAGATTTTTTAGATTCTCTTTTCCCTTGGTGAGATTTTTTATTATCGAATTGTAAACAACCAGGACATTTTCAATAATTTCTTCATCTTTCATGCTCTGTTTTCCAATAGCAAGTTTCACGCTTGGCTCTTTAATTTTTATTCTTAAATTTGAATCTATTTTATTCTTAAGCTCGTTTATGCTCTTTTCATTAATTTCTGTTAAAATTCCCATCTGTGGTGAAGGCATTTTTCCCGCCGGTCCAAGCACTCTTCCGAAAACAGTAGCAATCTTAGGCATAAGACTAGCCTGCGCAATGAAAAAATCAAATTCTTTCACAATTTTTTTAAGTGCTTTTTTATCTGCATACTTTTTAAATTCATCTGGAACTATTGTTTCAACATTCTTGTTCTTGGTTTCAAGAAAAGCGCAGATTTTTTTATCTTTAATCTTAAATGGAATAGGAACAAGCAGATTTATCGAATTTTTCTTAACATCAAATTTTTGCAGATTAATAATTAAATCAACTGTTTGATCAAATTTCTTTTCCTTATTTTTTCTTAATTCAGATAATGCTGTCTTTAGGCTTTCTTGTAATTCCATCTTAGTTTTTCTATTTTAGCTGAAACCTCCCACATTATGCGCCAGCACCATAGAATCTATGCACTTGCGATGTGGTTCAATCGGTTATTTTTTAGAGCTAAAATCAGTTTATAAATCTTATTACAATAATGCTTATAAATCGCTTCTATTTTTTTCTGCAATGGAATTAATTGCTTTGCTATCCACAGGAAAAGGAACATGGGGTCAGGTTTCTGGTTTGATGAAATACGGAGAATGGGAAAAAATTATTCTGATAGGAAATGAATTCGCAAAAAAATTTACAGCAGATAAAGAATTTGAATTTATTGAAGTGGATTTGGATAAGAAACTTCTTGATTTAAAAGAGGAATTCTCTAAAAAACTAAAAGGAAAAATTGATGGAACAGAAGTGGCTTTGAGCATTGCTTCTGGAGACGGAAAAGAACACATGGCCCTGGTTTCA
>VGKR01000036.1 GCA_016866915.1 Candidatus Pacearchaeota archaeon | reverse complement strand
TATCATCTGGTTTTGGGGTACCTCTTGCTATAAATTCTTATATTACGGGTGTTGCAAATTCTGGTTTTGAAATTAAAGATGTTAATACTGGTAATCGTTATCTTGTGATAGACAATACCGGCAACGTCGGCATCGGGACGACGAGTCCCGGAGCTTTATTGCATGTGAATAAAAGTGGAAATGATGCAAGCATTTTAATTAATGCAGAAGGTGCTGGAGCTTATTTAGATATTGATTCTGGAAGTCCTAATTTTTATGGAATTCAATTACAATCAGATGGTACAGGTAAATGGTTTATTGGAGATTATGGTTCTGGAAATTTTAATATTTATAATGGTAGTAGAAGTGCTGGTTCAAGAATTTTTACAATTACTCAAGGAGGCAACGTCGGCATCGGGACGACGGGGCCTACGGCTAAGCTTGATGTATCTGGGACGACAAGAATATATGATTCAACAAGAGCAAGATATATTGAATTAATTCCACAAGCAAGTATCCAGCATATTCGTGCTTCTGCCGGAGATTTGTATATAAACTACGGCTCTGGTGGTTCATTAGAATATTATGGCGGGGATACTACGGCTGATTTCATCGTATCTACTGCTGGAACAGGGTATTTCCGTGGCAATCTTCAGGTTGCTGGAACAGGTAACAGCTATATCAGCGGCAACGTCGGCATCGGCACAACAACTCCAACAGGCGGAAAACTGAACATCGTCGGCGGAAATCTGAATATGTCTAGAAACAATATAACATCTGTGAACAAGCTTACTGTTGTTACAGTTGACCCGGTTTATACTATTGACGGAGTGAGATACGCGACATACATGGCAGGCATGATTGGAATAAAGGAAGAAGTTACAGGAATAGTTATTTTGGATAGCAATTACACAATTGACTTTAATAAATTAGAGAAAGGCTCTGACTTGTGGCTGTTCTATCAGACAACTGATTTTGGAAAGAACTGGGAGAAACTGCAGATAATCCTGACTCCTGGATTTGACGGAAGAGTATGGTATGAAAAGAATCCAGAAAAGAAAACACTGACAATTTTCGGAACACAATCAGGCGAGGTTTCTTATAGAATGACTGCAAATAGATTTGACTGGAGAAGCTGGAGCAATTTTGCAAGCGCAGATGAAGGATTTGATGGCTTGAAGATAGAATCAAAGAAATAAGAAACGCTTGCAACAAAGAACCAGTATAATTCTTAATAGCATATAATTTTAAGAAATTTAGCAACAGAAAGATATGTAAATAGTGTTAAATATTATTTATATATGTTAAAAATATTTAACGAATTAGAATTTTTTATAGAGGATTGCTATCGAGAAAATTGGAATTAAGGATAGAACTGCAAATAGCTGGAGTTGGAGCAATTCAACAAATGTGGCTGTAGAATTCCGACACAACCATAAAGTTTAAATAGTAAATTACTCATATGAGTAATATGTTACTTAATATAAATAAGCTGAATATTCTAACAGAATTTTCTACAGATTACACTAAGAAAGTTTATGGAAGAGATCTTGCTCAAAAACTTAAAATGAATCAAAAAACAGTTTCAAACATTTTGAGTGAACTTGAAAAAGAGAATATTCTCAAATTTACCCAGGAAGGAAAGAACAAATATTACTTTCTGAATGAATTTTATCCCTATATTCAAGAAATAATTCAAATAATAGAACTAAGGAAAAAAATAAATTTTTTGGAAAAATATAAAAAATTAAAAGAACTTTTCTCGAAATTAGAAGATTTGAGCGAAGGAATTTTAATTATTTTTGGAAGTTATGCTAATTTCAGCGCGACTCCAAAATCAGATTTAGATGTTTTTGTTATGGGAAAAATTAGAAATGTTGAAGAATTAGAAGAAATTTATAACCTAAAAATTAACATTCTAAAATCAGATAAAAAAAATTTTAATAAGAACGATTCTTTTACAAAAGAAATAATTAAGAATCACATTGTGTTAAAGGGACTTGAAGATTTTATTGATTTAATATGGTAAGCTTAAGATGGTGTTGTAATCAAAAAGACGGAATAAAACTTATTGAATCTAATGCTAATCTTGCTAAAGGTTATCTAAAAATGGCAGAAGATTCTCTTGGAACCATGAGCAGAGAAAGGAAATATAATTTAAGATCTGCTGTTTCAGCTTGTTATTATTCTATGTATTATTCCCTATATGCTGTATGCATGAAAATCGGAATCAAATGTGAAATTCATTCCTGCACTCTTGAATTTATGAAAAGAATGCTAAACGAATTATATTCACTTGAAGATATAAGAGATATTAAAAAAGCTTTTGACGCCAGAAACATTGCCCAGTATTATATTGATAAAAATGTCTTGAAAGAAGATTCTGATTACATAATTGAGAAAGCACCCTTATTTTTTGAAAAAACCAAAGAAATTTTAGCTAAAATTAATGAAAAAGATACAGAAAAGATTAGAGAAAAATTAAGACACCCTATCTGATAAAGAGGATGCAAATTAAAGCAATTCTGAATAATTTCTCTCTTCAAGAGTGATAACAAATAATAAGATTTAAATACTGAAGTTCATATAAATTTATATTGCTTAAAGAAAAATAATTTCAGATGAAAAAAGACAATCTTGTTAAAAGGCTTGGAAAAAAAGTTCTTCCGTATGTTTTAGCAGGCTCTTTGTCATTGAGTTCTCTTCTTAATTATCGATGCTCTGTGACTGAACCTGAACCGCCTGTTGAAAAACCAGTTGCTGTGCTTAAGGCAGAGCCTAAGGAAGGATATGTTCCTTTGTTTGTCAGCTTTGACGGAAGCCAGAGTCATTCTCCTTCAGGATATATTCAGCAATATCTTTGGGAATTTGGAGACGGAAAAACAGAATCAACAACACACTCATTCACAAATTATCTTTACGAACAAGGCGGAGAATATAATGCAGGGCTTGTTGTTGTTGACAATAAAGGGCAAAGAAGCAACAAGGCACTTGAAAGAATTCTCGCAAAAGATGATATTGTCTCTTTGGGTGAGATTGCTTTTTGGAGCAATCCAAATTTGTCTTCACAAGACGGATGTCCGAGCGGAACAGAATGTAATGAAGATATTTATTCCGGGGAAATTGTTATAAAAAATAATAATATAGAACTTAGAAATGTAAAAAGATTAACAACCCATCCTGGACAAGATTTAGAACCTTCCTGGTCATATGATGGGAATGAAATTCTTTTTACAAGCCACAGAACAGGCGGAACAGCTGTGTGGAGAATGAATACAGATGGAAGTAATCAAAGAGATATTACTTCTAATATAGTTGAGCGCGCCAGGCAAGCACATTGGGGTTCTAATGAAAAAATTGTTGTAGCTTATAGAGATTCTGGTTATGCTGGAATTGGAATGATAGATCCTGATGAGAATTTATTTACCCCCATTTATTCTGAAATAGAAACCAGCCGTGTTCCAGTTTGGCCAAAATGGTCTTCTGATTGCTCTAAAATTGCTTTTGGCACATATGTTAATGGAAACTGGGAAGTTTTTTTAATGAATGCAGATGGAAGCAATTTGGAAAATCTGACAAATCATCCTGCAATGGATAGTCAGCCAGAATTTCTGCCTGATGGAAATAAAATATTATTTTCTTCTGATAGAACCGGAATATTAGAAATATATTCAAAAAATCTCGAAAATGGGGACATAGAACAAATAACATATGGGACAGGATATGATCCCACAATTTCTCCACAAGGAGACAAAATTGTATTTATAAGTGAAAGAGATAGTTGGTATCATTTGTATATGCAAAATCTTGAAACAGGAGAAGTGGCAAGATTGACTTTCACAGGAGCAAACAGATATCCTTCATGGAAACCGAAGAAGGAAGATTAGATATTAACACAAATATAAATTTATATTGCTTAAAGAAAAATCATTTCAGATGAAAAAAGACAATCTTGTTAAAAGGCTTGGAAAAAAAGTTCTTCCGTATGTTTTAGCAGGCTCTTTGTCATTGAGTTCTCTTCTTAATTACAGGTGCTCTGTGACTGAACC
>VGKR01000035.1 GCA_016866915.1 Candidatus Pacearchaeota archaeon | reverse complement strand
CTGGCGCAATGTTTTCAATAAGTTCATTTACATGATTAATTATTGAAATAAATTTCTGCTCCATTTTTTGAGGTGTTAATTTTACTTCTTTAATTAAACGATCAACTTTATTCAAAAATAAAACAGGTTTGACAAGTTCTTTCAAAGCTTGTCTTACAACAGTTTCTGTTTGAGGCATAACACCTTCAACAGCATCAACTAAAATAATACATCCATCAACAGCTCTCATTGCTCTTGTAACATCTCCTCCAAAATCAACATGTCCTGGAGTGTCAATTAAATTAATCAGATAATCTTCACCTTCATTTTGGTGAATCATGCTTACAGAAGCAGCATCAATTGTTATTCCTCTTGCAGCTTCATCTTCTCTAAAATCAAGAACAAGTTGTTTTCCAGCTAATTCTTCTGACATCATGCCTGCTCCTGCCAAAAGATTATCCGAGAAAGTTGTTTTTCCGTGGTCAATATGCGCTGCAATAGCTATGTTTCGAATTTTATCCTGTAAATGCATCAGTTCCTGAATTCTTTTCTTTTTATCGTCTGCCATTTTAATTTGCAAGAGAATAATAAAAATTGTTAAAATTGGTTTATAAAGTTTCTTGTAAAGTAAAAACAAAGAAAATCTTTAGAAAAAAATTATTCTAAAGAAAAAATAAAAAAATAAAAAACAAAATTATTTTAATGCATATACTACAGATACATATGCACTTACTTCTAGTTTCTTTGGCTGCAGATTTGTTGCAATCTCGGGTGCTGTTTGTCCTTCAGAAACTTCAGCATCAAAATATCGATAAGGATAATAGTAAAAATCACTGCTACTAACACTTACTATTTTTCCTATTTTAGCTCCAAGCCCTTTTGCAGTTGCTTCTGCTTTTAATTTTGCATCTTGAGAAGCTTCTTCCAAAGCTTGAGCTTTCAATTCATTTTCATGCTCTAGATTTAATTCAAAGTTTATGTATTGAACTAAAGCACCTGCATCTACTCCAGCATCAACAATTTTCCCTGCATCTGAAAAATTCTCCGAAGAGATTTTTATAATCTGGCTTGCAGTGTAACCTTTGAAAACTCTTGAATTGCTTGTCCAGTCATACTCTTCATAGATATTATAGCTCTGAGTTTCAATATTCTCTTCTTCCACAAGATTTAGCATAGCTGTTTCCAAATTTTCAACAATTAGAGCAATATCGTCTCGTGCATCTTCAGCACTATTTTTAGTTGCTTTTGCTTCAAAATAAATAACAACTTTGTCAGGCGATGCTTCAATTATTGAACTTCCAGAAGCTGTAACTGTCTGCCCTGAACTCGGCGAATTCATGTAAATTAATCCAAGAACAACTATCAAAGCTGCAGCAACAATTCCCACAACAAAATATTTTCCTTCCATTTTACCTCCTTACAATTTTATAATTTCCTCCAATTAAATAAAATTATGAAAAGCAATGCAACTAAACTTCCAGCTACAAACCAAAGCTCAGCAGAAACCCCTGGAGATGAAAAAATAGTCTGCATATCTGCACTTCTTTCAGCTGCAAATTCAGGACTTGCGACAGCTAAATCAGATGCAGCTTCACTAAATTTTCTTCCAGCAGAATTAATTCCATAATAAATTCTTATTCCAGCACCAATAATTATAGATGCAATTCCAGTGGTGATAATTGATTTAAGAGTTTTTGATTTCGGCTGAATGATAATAGATTTTCTTGCAGCCCGATAAATAGGTATTTTTTTACCTTTCTTACTCCAGAAAAAATCCTTAGCTTTTTCAACCAACCCCACATGGATTAATTTTTTTAAATTATATTCAACTGTGTTTAAAGGCATATCCAGTTTCTTAGCTAAATCACTTTCACTTAGGTTTTCTTCAATAAGAATTTCAAGAATTTTTTTGCAGACTTTACTTCCCAGCACCTCTGAAACTTTAGATATTTTCTCATCATCTAGATTCAGCATAATAAATTTTTCAGCCATGATAAAACTAAAGAAATTCAATTTATAAATAAAGCGATAACTTCAAATAGAATTGAAGCAAATTAAAAAATTTAGAAACTATCTTTTTTTCTTAGAACTCTTTTTCGAAATCTTTCGGGATTTTAAACTCTTAATTATTTTTTTTACTTTAGAAGCCTTGCTTTTTTTGCTTGGAGATCTAGACTTTTTCTTGGCTTTTTTGCCTTTTCTCTTGATTTTTTTTGTTCCTCTTTTTTTCATTTTAGTTTTAGTAAATATTGCTGACATCTGGACTCGGTGAAAAAGTGCCTCAAACAATGGCTGAAATCAATCTTAACCTCCCAGCTTGTTTTAAAGGTTATCTTCTTCGCCCCATAATAAGCTTAACATGTACAGGTTTCGTATAGGGAGTTATAGTCCAGGCCCTATATTAATAGCTGAGCACATGACAGTGGCCTTTATGATAGCACCTTTTCCAAGGCAACCGAATAGCCCTTGCCAGCCATTTATAGACGTAAATGATACTTTTAAAGCTATTTTATCACTGGAGAATAAGTACGGTTTTGGCTCACATGGAAAGTAAGACATCAAGAAATCACTTATATGCTAAAAAAGAATGGTCCAACTATAGTAATACTTAAATATACTATTCAAATATTTGCATCATGACAAGATATATATGCCAAGAAATTGACAAAGCCGAAGTCTTAGAAAAATATGTTAAAACCTTAGCAGAAAAAACAAATAAATCTTTGAGGGGCGCTGAATTTTTTAGTGTAAATTTAATAATAAGACCTCCCTTCGAAATACAGGGAAAGAATTTTTTTAATGGTTTTGTTGGGATGAATGTAAGATTTGCATGCGGAAAACCTCTTTTTTTAAATAAAGGTGATGAAAATATTTTTTACTTAAAGTTAGAAGAGAAAAAAAGAAGATTTGGATTTACTGATAGATTTGAATTTACTGATAAATTATCTATGGGCGGATTAGAATATTTATCTATTGATTTTGAAGAACCTACAGAAGAGGATTTATATGCTCTAACATCAAGAAAAAAAGATATACTGGAAGATGGATTTGATAGAGTTAAAAAATATGCTGAATCAGTTTGTTCTGCTGTAGAAGATTATTCAAAAGTAATCCAGACTCATTTAGAAGAAATAACAAGATATCTCTCGGAATTATAATTTTTTCTTATGAAAATCAAATTTTCATTTTAATGTTTTTTAGAATTCTTATCTAGCTGAATCAGCTTGTCTTTCTGATTCAATTTTCTTTTTCACTGCAAAACTTTCTTGATTTGCTTCTGAAGCAAGCATAATCTCTTCAGCTAATCCTCTTGAAAAACTCTTTTTTTTGTTAAAAGCCTTGTCTGCTCCTCCGTGAACAAGATGCTTTAAAGCAATATTCACTCTTCTTAATGGAGAAACATCAACAGCCTGAGGATATCTTGCTCCCCCATATTCTATTGTTGTGATTTCATCTCTTGGAGCTGCATTTTCAATTGCTTTCACAAAAATTTCAATTGGATTTTTTTGGATTTTATCTTGGATTATTCTAAATGCCTCAAGAACAATTTTTGCATTTTTTGAATATTTTCCAGAAGAAGTTCCAACCATTATTTTGTGCTTTCTTCCTCTATGTCCTGCAACACCTAATCTATTGATTAATCTTTCAACAATATTCACTTTTGTCTGTCCGAATTTATGAACATTTCTTCCATGACTTTTCAGAGCAAGCTGAGGAGTTAGACTTATTACTTTTCTTAAACCAATATCTTCAATTGAAATTTCTTCTGTTTCATATAAATCAAAAATTTTGAATTTTAATTCTGACATTTTTATCTTCTTCCCTTCCGGTGCGTTTTTGTCAAAAAACTCACGCAAGGAAAATTGTTTACAATTTTTTGCATTTTTATCTCCTACCCTTCTCGATTTTTCCTTTAACAAGCAAATGTAAAGGCTGGTCATTTACTTTGATAACTTGAAATCTAACACCAGGAATATCTCCCTTGGATCTTCCTTTGTTTCCGCCAATTCTTTCAATAATAACTTCATCATGTTCGTCAATAAATCTCTGCGCAAGATTTCTTGGAATAAAAGCAGTTACAATTTTTCCGTTTTTTGTCAACTGAACCTTGCAGCATTTTCTCATTGCAGAGTTTGGCTGTTTAGCTTCTTTCTGAACTTTTTGAAGAACAATTCCTTTTGCCTGATTTGCTCCTTTAAGT
>VGKR01000034.1 GCA_016866915.1 Candidatus Pacearchaeota archaeon | reverse complement strand
TTTCTAAAAATACAAAAATCGAGTGATAAAATAAAAATGCTGAAACTAAAATCAAAGATTTTGTATAAATCTTTTTCTAAAGAAAATGCTTAAGCAAACGTCAGAAGATTTCAGAGAAATTTTTATTTTTGAATTTACTAAAGAACTGATAAAAAGCACTCAAAAATACAAAGAAGAATTAATAAAAAACGAAGTAAAAAGAATTCTGCAAAAAAAATTAGAAATAAGGCGAGAGCCACCGGTAATTGAAAAAAGAGAAATAAAAGATATTGTTAAAGAAAAACTTAATTCTGAAAAGAAAAAAATCTCTCAATTAAAAGAAGATGATGAATTTCCTTGGCCTGAATTTAGATTTATAAGAAAACCTCTTGTTAAAAAAACACATCCCATTCAAATTATAAAATCTGAGCCAGTATTCAAAAAACACCTAATTAGAAAACCAACGATCGTCAAACCGATAAGACCTTCTCCTTCTTATTCTCCTCAATTTTCAGTTGCTCCTCTGAGAATTTCAGAACCCCACCTTCCAGAAACTGTTAGAGATATAAGGCCAACTCCAACAGATAGAGATATTGATTTAGGAAAACTTAATCCTTTAGTAAACGATTCTTTGGTAAAAACAATAGAATATTCTGGAACTAATGATAGGTTAATTGTTACAGGAGGCATGGGAAGAAAATCTACATCAATTTCTTTAACTAAAGAAGAAGCAGATGATATAATAAACCGTTTTTCACACGCATCAAGAATTCCTGTTCATGAAGGATTTTTCAGAGTTGCTATTGGCAGACTTGTTCTTTCATCTGTAATCTCAAATGTAGAAAGTATTGGTTCTCAGTTCATAATTACAAAGCTCTCAGCTCCACAAACTCCATTTCCTTATAGAAGATAAATTAAATTTTTTGCTCTCCTAAAAATTCATCAAGATTTTGCTCGGAATTTTCCTGCTGAGATAGACTAAAAGAAATATCTTTCAGCCATTTTATTCTGTCTCTTTCAATAAAAGAATTAAGCATTTCTTTATCTAAATTCGAAACATAAGAATTCTCAGCCCAATAGCTTCCAAGTTCATGCCGAATTGTTATCCATCCATTTTTTTCTACAGCTTCTGTAACTTTTACTGAAAAATTATTCCCAAATTTTTCAATAAGGAGATTTCTTTCGTTTGTTGTTAAATCCATTTCCAAAGAAGGAACAATTACCATTCTTTCAGTTTCTTCTGAGGGTTCTTCGATTTCTTCAGATTCTAAAGGAGTTGGTATAGAGGGCTCTTCTTGCTCTGAAGAAGTTTCAGAGGGAGTTTCAGTAGAAACTTGTTCTTCTCCAAGCACAGTATTCAAGGAAATAAGCCCTATTTCATCTTGAGGATCTAAAACACTTAATTTAAGATTACCTGGTTCAAAATTTAATTCAAGTTTTGATATATCAATTATTATTTCTTTATATTCATCGCCCAAATAATCTTCTCCAAATCCCTCCTCGATTTCAGAATAAGACGTAGTTATTGTGACTCCATTTTCATTTTTAGTTAATTCTAATATTTTTTCATTTGTCGGAGAAGGTTTTAATTCAGCGCCAATTTCATTTTCTCCAAAGACATAAACAAAAGGTTCTTCTGCAGAAACTTTTCCAGACATCTCTCTAACTGAAACAGAATCTGTTTGCCCTTCTATTTCTGATTCAACAAGAAGAAAAAAATCAATAAATGGATAAATGATTTTTTCTCCAGGAATTCCATATCCTTCTCCTTCTCCTGAAAGAGAAGAATTCTTAATATAAAATTCTCCTGAAATTGGAGTTTCGAAAACAAGTTCATTTAAATTATATTCAAATTTGTTGTCATTATTATCAAAAACAATTTTAGAATTTTTTGGAAGAAGCTCTCCACTTTGGAGAGTTAGTTTTATTTTTCCAGATAGAATCTCTCCTTCTCTATAATCTGCGTCAAGATTAAGAACAGAATGACCTGTAATTCCTTTTTGATAATAGCTAAAAACATAGATTAATCCAATTAAAAATAAAATCCCTAAACCAATAAAAACAAATTTTTTATAGTCTTTTTTTACCTGTCCATGATATTCAGAAACAACTTTTCCATCAACTCTTTTACTATGGTAAATATAAGGGCCATAAAGCTTTCCGCCTCTTTTTATGTATTTTTCGTAAGCCATTTTGTGTAGGGTAACACCAAAAAACGAAAAAGCATGATTATATTTAAAGGTTTCTTAACAAGAAAGGATATTTTATCTTATCAGATTATAACCCGCATTGAGTATTATTCCAAATAGTATAGTCTAAGCCGATTGTAAGACTAGATACAATTTGATTTAATCTAACATAATCAATAGTTACCTCTGTTTCAGGATCTGTTAATCTAGCATGTAATTCTATTCTAGAGCACCCTTCTATGCCTGTAAAATTCACATATTTTGCCTGAAGACTTTGTTCTGCCCAATAAGGTAAATCAGAACTAAAAAATATGAATGGCTCATTTGTAGTAAAAACATCCTGAATTACACCAGAATTAATTATATTGTCTGCTTCGCACAAATTTGAATTGCAAAACTCCCCCAATTCGCAAGTGCCACAAGATGCTAACACACCACAAACATAAGCTGTTCCACACTCATATTCAGGATACTCATCAAAACAATTATACTGTGGTTCTGCATATTTACAAGTGCATTCATTACTTATACATTCAAATCCCACAGAGCAATCATCATCTATCTCACACGCATCTCCCTCTTCTCCACCTGGTGGAGGTTCTTCGCCATTTCCTTCATCTCCCCCCTCATCTCCACCTTCATCACCCCCATTGCCTCCTTCAGGAGGGAATTCTCTTATTATAGCTGTATCTGTAATATCAGCTATGACTTCTTTTTCTCCAGATTCATAAATAGGGGCTATAGAAACAATTTTAACAAGTGATATTCCTCCAACTTCTTCAGTAGTAAAAGAAAATCTTTGTTGTTCTAATTGCTCTAATGCAATTCTTCTTTCAACAAGATGGCTGCTTCCAGCATCATCTAAAAAAATGAATTTAATTCCAAGCAAATCTCCTCCGCCAGGACTTCTTCTAACATCAACTTTTACCTCTTGCCCGTCAATGAATGCGTTTTTAATTGTCAAATCAAAAGTAAATCTTCCAAATTCAATCTCTCCGGCACCGCTCTGAACAACATTTCTTACAACAACCCAAATAATTCCTGCTGCCACAATAACAAGAAGAATTATTATCAAAGTAGCTACGATGTCTGAAAGTGCTTTTTTATTTCTTAAAAGAAGATAATTATTCAAATAAAGATTTCCTTCTTCCCTCTTTTTACCCATAATAAAAACAACATCCCCTACTTTATAAAATTAACCAATTTGAGCCGGATAAAAATAATTCTTAAAAATTTTATAAAAATTAAGAATTAAAAGAAAAAATTTCTTTAGTTATTCAGATTGCTGTTGAGTTTGTTGCGGCGCGCCAAAAATTTCTGGATAACACTCTGCTGCAATAAGAGTTATTACAGCTCCCTCTCCAATAGGTAGAGAAATTGGCTGACATTGTGCTGCTGTTTGCACCACTTCACTCAATGCAATCAAATAACCTTCTTGCTGTCTTTCTGTGGCATATCCTGTTATTCCTGGTTGTACTACAAAAGCATATACAACAATAGCTGCAAGAATAACAATAATCGCAATCAGAATTCCAATCAAAAGTTTGCTTCGATCTCTCATTGAGAAATTCAAATTCCATTTATTTAAAAACTTTTCGTTAATAAAATATCTATAATCAACTTTATAAAAATTAACTTATCTTAAAAAAGAGTAGGGTAAAATCAGTTTGTTGTTGTGATTTCAACGAGAGTTATAACATCTTTCCAGGAAATATTCCCTTCTCCAACTATTTTAACAGAGATTACATCTCCTGCCTCAAAATCTGCAATTCCTTTTGATTGAATATCGTAATCTTTTTTCACTCCAACAATTTCAGCACTGATTAAATTTCCAAATCTAAATCTCTCTCCATTGACATAAACAATTATTTCAATATAACTTTCTTCAGCTGCTTTTGAAATCTCGAGATTTGTTGAAATTGCAGTAATGCTTCCAGGTCTCGTCATGATGTATCCTTTTTCTAAACTTGTTTCTACTTCTGTAGCTGTCTTTAAAAATCCGGTATTAAACATTTCACCTGCATATCCAAAGTTTAGGAATTGTCTTTTATCCTGCCCAATGATTATGTCGCTTTGAGTTTCTAGTTTTTCAACAGCATAAGTTATCACATAAATTTGATCTTGAGCCCCTCCCTCTTCATATGAAATCTCATAAATAGCTAAATTCGTGTCAGCTACATTCTGGATATCTATATCTTGAGGTAAAGATTCAAAGTCAACTTCTTCAACAGAAGAAATTTCAGTTGGATGAACTCCTTTTTTCTCTGCAATATCTAAAACATATTTATAAATAGTATCAGGAATTTCTTCAGAAGAAGACTGGCTTAAAGAATCATTAGAGGAATCCTCATTGATCTCAGCACTTCCAATTTGGGCAAAAACCAGTAAACTTACTACAACTAAGAAGAATAATGCTATAAAAACAAAAAATATTTTTTTCATTCTTTTTTAAAAAGTTTATAAAAAATAAAAAATTCAATTATATTTAAACATTTCTTCTTTTAAGCGGATATTTCAATTAATTTAAAAACAATAATTTCT
>VGKR01000033.1 GCA_016866915.1 Candidatus Pacearchaeota archaeon | reverse complement strand
GCAACTAAAATAGAATACACAGCATATTTTGAAGATTCGTCTGGTAATGAAGTGTACTGCCAAACCCGAGATCATACATTTGCTTAAATTTTTTTAATTTTCTACTTCTTATTTTTTTATATTTGTGAATTTGTTAGTATATTCTATTTTTAAGAAGAAAATCTAATTCTGTTAGAATTTTCTATAATAACTTTTTTATACTCATTAAAATTGACTTAATTGTAAATGGTGGTTGTAGTTTAATGGTAAAACATGCGGTTGTGGTCCGCAAGACGAGGGTTCGATTCCCTCCTTCCACCCTTAAAGAAGTTGGGGGTGTTTTACGAAGTTCTTTAGAATTTCAGTTTCCACCTCGTAATGTAATAGAGAGGGGGAGTTAGCCAAATTCATTTGAGCTACTTTTATCCTTTTTCATCTAAATCAAAATGACGCCTTTAGAACAACGAATATATCTAAGTTATGATTCTTTGAAGTTAATGGAAAGGATGCTGTTTTCTGAAATATCTCGATTAAGAAAAGCAACGAAAAAATCACGCCTGCACCTTGAAAGCCATTACAAACTTCTTAGGGATTACGAGAGAGCTTATAGTGAAATTATGGGAGCTATTGAATTATATCAAGGTAAAAGGTAGTTAAGACGCATAGAGATTGAAGAAAAAACGAAGATTTTAATAGGTTTAGTTCTATAATTAATATCATGGAAATTGTAAAAGGATTTAATGATTTTTCTGGCGAAGAAGCCAGAAAAAGAGAAGAAATTCGCAAAATTCTAGTGAGAACTTTTGAAAGTTGTGGTTTTGAACCTGCTGAAACACCTATTATTGAATACGAGGAATTTGTAAAAGAAGGAAATCCTCAGGATGAAGCTATTTCTGATATTTTCAAACTGCAGGATAAAGGAAAAAGAAAACTTGCTTTAAGATATGAGCTTACATTTCAACTTAAAAGAATTGCAAGAAATAAAAAACTTCCTTACAAAAGATATCAAATTGGAGAAGTTTTTAGAGATGAGCCGATTTCTGCAAATCGATTTAGACAATTCACCCAATGTGATGTTGATATTTTCGGAAGCACAATCAAAGATGAAGCTGAAATTCTTGCAATAGTTCAAGAAATTTTAAATGAGCTTAAAATCGATTTTGTAATTTACATTAATAATCGCAATTTATTAAATGAAATTTTGGAAAAAGAGAAAATTTCAAAAAAAGAATCTGTTTTAAGAGAGATTGATAAATTGGGCAAGTTAGATGAAAGAGAAGTTAGAACAAATTTGAAAAAATATAATGCTGAAAAAATTTTAGACATTATAAAGAAAAATGAAAAATTCTTTGAAAATTATCCAGCTTATTCTGAAATTAAGGAGTTAAAAAATTATCTTAAATACTATGGACTTGACAAAAAAGTTGTTTTTCTTCCTTCTCTTGCTCGCGGATTAAGTTATTATAATGGAAATGTCTTTGAGATTAAAGTAAAAAGTAAAAAAGATTCTATTCTTGGCGGAGGAAGTTATAAATTTAATAATGTGCAGGCAACGGGAATTAGTTTTGGTCTGGAAAGACTCTCTGCTTTTGCAAAAATAGACAAAGAAGATGAGAAATATCTAATTGTTTCTTTAAATAAAGATAGAGAAGCGATTGCTCTTGCGCAAAAAATGAGGAAATTAAAAAAAATTGTTTCTATTTATTACGGAAAACCTTCAAAAGCACTTGAATACGCAAACTCATGCGATTTTTCAAAAGTTATTTTTGTCGGAGAAAAAGAAATTAATTCAAAAAAATTCAAAATTAAAGACATGAAAACAGGCAAAGAATCTTTGCTGAAGCTTTAATTTAATATTTTCGGGCTTGTCGTATAATGGTATTATATCTGGCTGGCAGTCAGGAGACCCGAGTTCGATTCTCGGCGAGTCCATTTTAAATCAATTTTATTTTTTCTATTACATATCTACCGCTGTCTTTATTCCAAATTCTTTTTGCAGATAGAATTTGTATTTTCTTTTTGAAAAGCGGACAATCTATTACAAATGTTTCAAATTCTCCACCTTCACCTGCAGGATGAATTTTATATTTCTTCTGAAATTCTTTTATGTCTGAGAAAAATTCCCCATTAATTTCTCTTCCAAGCCAGAATTCATCTAATGGATAAGCAGAGACAGAGGTAAGAATAACTTTGAAATTATTTTTTATTAGTTCGTGAAGATATTGAAAACTGTCTTTTTTCCAAAGAGGATTCAGACATTTTAATTTAAGTTTATCACAGATTTTTTTGATGCGTGAAGCCTGATAGACAGACTGAATTGCTCCAGTAACAATTCCCTGTATTTTATATTTTTTTACTGCTGATTGAATTGCTTTTTCCAAATCTTTTAACTCTTCTTCTTTTATTCCCTTTGTCTTTTGAAAAACAATAGGAATATTCATTGCTTTAGCCTGATATTTTGTTTGTAGAATTGAGGGTGTATGAAACATATAACTATCGGGATTTGTTGAGATAATTGTTATTAAACAAGCAAGTTTATGCCCTTGCTTTTTAGCTGAATAAGCTGCATAAATTGAATCTTTGCCTCCTGAAAATAAAACTCCTAATCTCATTAGAGAACAAGAAGAAATCAGTTTTAATACTTTTTTCTTAGAGTAAAAATTAATCGAACAATGCACCAAGGGGATTTTCAAAATTCTTGCCTATTTTTTCAAATCTTTTCTTTTTTTCTTCATCTAATTCTTCTATTTTTTCTGTAATCTCCTGTCTTAGCTCTGAAAACGGATCTGGATTGTGTCTAAAATAGGTTTTCTGGAGCCAAATGTGAAAATCTGTAAAATGCTCTTCTTGCTCAAGCCAAATCTTTTTTTGATTATCAAGATGCAGTAAAGGAAGAAAGGTGATTATTCTTTCTTCTTTTTTTTCTCCTGCAAATTCTGTAAAAGAGACTCTTTTTCTTTGCTCATCCTCCTTAAAATAATTCAAAAGCTCTCCATAAATTTCTCTTATTTTATCTTTAATGCTAATTTGTTTTTTTGGCAAAGAAATCGATGATTCTCTCAAGGCGCTTTTTGAAAGTATCTCTTTTTTGATTCTTCGATTTTCTGTGATGATTGCTTTATTCAAAGAATCTAAAAGCTCCTGAAGAGTAACTTTTCTAAATCTCGGCATAGGGCTTTTTGGAATCAATTCTGGAATCTCTTCATCTAACTCCATTCTTTCAAAAACACTTTTCTTTTCTTCTTTCTTTCCAAACAAAATCTCATCTATGCTCTTTATGTATTTATTCAAAAGAATCTCTGATTTTATTCTCAATAAAAGTGCTGCAGCAAGAAGAACCTTGCCTGAAATAAAGAAATCAGCTTCCTCAAGTTGATTTAATCTCTCAAGATACCTATCTGTGAGAATTATAATATTTATATTCCAGGGGTCTAACTGCTCTGTATTGATTAAATCATGAATAATTTCCTGCCAACCAGGCTCACGATTAAATAAAATATCATGAATTTGATCCTGCTTAATATTCTCTTTTACCTCTTTCTTTAACAGTTTCTCCATCATTCTCCTAAATAAATGAGTTTTTATAAATCTGATGTAAATTAAATCAATAAAAAAGAGAAAGAAATCTTAAAGTAGTGCCTAAATACTCTCTTTTTTAATCGGTGTAGTGCCTAAATACTTCTTAATAAATTTTTCTTAATTACTACTATCTTATAATTATCCTCCGTCACTTTTTAAGAGTAACAAGAACGAAACATTTAAATACCAGAACTAATTCTTTTAGATATCACCTCTTTTTCCCCAGGATAGAGGTATTGGGATACTATTTGTTACCTGATACATCTATCCTAGGGTTTCAAAAGTATTAGGTGACATTCATTCAATTAATATTATTTATTAATTTAAAATAAAAATAGAGGGCTTATTAAGATTTTTTCTTGCCCACTATCTTTGATATTATAATCTAAAATTCTATTTTATCTGCTTCTTATTCAGAATACACAATATTTAAAAAAATAAAACCCGAATAAGATTTATGTTTAAAAAACATTCTTGGGTTATTGGTACAATATTCTTTGTTTTTCTGCTGCTAATTATGTCTTCTTTTTTGGATATGGAAAAGAAAGAAGCAGATGAAGAGCCAGAATATACAGAGCCTGTTGAAAAAGAGATTGAAAATATAGAAATAAACGAGGATAATTTAATAAAGACCTTACAAAGTGATAATTTGATTCATCTTGATATTGAAGGAAGAAATAATGAAATCAGAATTGCTTCAGATGCTCATATACAATATGCTATCATAGGGGGAATCAATAATACTTTAATTCTTTGCAGGGGACGTCATAGTCCGACTGTATTAAAAAGTGGAGAAATAGCAAGAGTTATTTATGAGGATTGCTATGAGTAATGAGAAAAATTATTTATTTGATTCTTCTTTAGCTGTTTCTTTTTTCTCAAATTCAGTATAATGACATTTTCCGCAATAAAGTCTTCCCTGAGATTGCATTAGAAAAATCCCTGGTCCGCATCTTGGACAGGTTTTGTCTCTTATAATTTTATCACCTTCAATTTTATATTTTGTATATTTCTTGCTTGTTGGTTTATTTTTATGTGGTTTTTTTCCTTTTTTTACTATTTTTTTTGGCATTTTATTCTGAAGCTCCTTCTTCTGCTGGTTCAACTTCTGTTTCTTCAATTTCGATTTTCTTCGCCTCTATTTTTTCAGAAGCCTTGCTCTCAGCTTCTTTTTCTTTTTTCTTTTTTTTCTCTTTTTTATCTTTTCT
>VGKR01000032.1 GCA_016866915.1 Candidatus Pacearchaeota archaeon | reverse complement strand
ATAAATTTTTTAAACTTAATATAAAAATTAGAAAAAATAGAAATCGTCATTTAATCTATTTGAATTAGCTAATATATCTGTGGCTGTTATTATTCCAACAAGAGAACCCCCGTCAACTACAAGTAATCTTTTAATCTTATTTTTTGCCATAAGTGTAGCTGCATTTTCTACATAGCTATCTGAATCTATTGAAATAATTTTTTTAGTCATTACAGATGAGACTTTACTTTTCAAAGAATCAATATTTTTTAATACATCTCTTTCAGTTATTATTCCTAAGATTTCTCTATTTTTGATTACTGCCAAACTTCCAATTTTATTTTTTGACATTATCTGGGCTGCTTCTTTTAGTGTTAAATCTGGTTCAATTACAATGACATCTCCCTTAATTATTTCTTTTATTTTCATTTTACAACGTCGTCACAATAACTTTATCTTTTAATATCAAAATTGTTTCTTCTGCTTGACTTACTTTTGAAGAAGGTATCTCGACAAGCTGAGCATAAGAATGAAGATTTCCATTGCTTTCAAGTTGCTTTAATCCAAATAATGCTTTGGTTCCGAATTTTTTAATAAGATTTCTTGAGCAAAAAGGAAGTGTTCCATATTCTTTTATTATAAACTCAAGTATTTCTCTTGCAATTGGGCTTCTTACGTTTTTTTCATTTTTTAATTCATAAATTCCAGAGGATTTTCCGTCATGAACTCTTCCAGAGCCTGTTGTTGCAAAAGGCTCAATTGCATAAAGCCCTTCTTTTAATTTTATATTTTTATTATCATCTATATTAGGAATTGTTATTCCTGTATGTAATTGATATTTCTCCATACCATGTCCTGATAAATTAATAATTGGAGAAAATCCAGAGGATTCAATTGCATTAGAGATGGTTTTTCCGATTTCATTTAGAGAGCAATTCATTTTTGCAATTTTTAATGCATTTTGAAGAGCTTTTTCAGATGCTTCAATTAATTTTTTATTTTCTTCATTATTCTCCAAATCTATTGAAAAAGCAGTGTCAGCTATCCATCCATCCACATGCACGCCCAAATCTATTTTCAATAATCCCCTAGCAGTTGTTTTATCTTCGTTCGATGGAGTATAATGCGCAGCAATATTGTCTATGCTTAGATTTACAGGAAATGCGGGTTTACCACCTTTTTCTTTAATTTTTTCTTCTATTTTTTCAGCTATTTCATATAAAGAAATTCCGGGTTTTACAATTGTTCTTGCGTATTTTTTTACTTCTGATGCAATTTTTCCTGCTTTTAGAATTTTTTCTGTATCCATTTTTTAACTTCTTTCTTTTAATCTCCTATTTTTCGGAATAAAATTTCCGATTTTTTCTTCTGATGCTTTTCCACATCCAAGAAAATTATTTTTGTATTTCATAACAAGAAAACCTTTTTTTCCTGTTTTTAATAAAAGATCTTGTCCGCTCATCCAGGAATTAAGATATTCTTCGTTAAGCTCAAAAATATTCTTTTTAATTTGATTTTTAAGTATTTGAGTTCCTTCAATACTCAGTCTTATTTCTTCTCCTACAATTCTAGCAAAATAAATTCCTAATCTTTCTATAATTATAATTTCCTCTAATCTTTTTATGTCTTCTGGATTTAAATTTCCTGTGAATAGAAAAAGTCTTTCTTTTCCTTTTTGAGCAATTATTCCCGGAATTTTCTCAATTCCAAATTGATTTTCTAATTGTTTTTCAATTTCTTTCTTCTCAGATGAGTTTAAAATTTTTAATGGATTAAATTTTTGAATATTCATTTTATTTTTTTAAGTTTAGCAATAAAAAAACCCTCTGTGTTGTTGTCTTGAGGATAGATTCTGCAACATTTAGTCATTTCTTTGAAATATTCTTTTCTCTGCCAGATTGTTATACCTGGCCTGCATTTAATCGGTAAATTGAATTTTTCAATTTTTAGCTTGCCTTTAAATTTATTTAATACAAAATCAATTACTTCTTCATTTTCTTCAGGTGCGTGAGTGCATGTGCTATAAACAATTTCCCCCCCTTCTTTTAATATTTCTATAGCTGAAGAAAGAAGATATTTCTGAATACCTGAAAATCTTTTTATTAAATTTATATTCCACATTTGATAATTAAGAAATGTGCTTCTTAGAGTGCCTTCTCCAGAGCAAGGAGCATCAACAAGAATTCTGTCAAATTTTAATCCTTTTTCACCAACTCTTTTGCAGAAAGAAGAACCTTCTTTTTTCGTTATTATGCAATTTGTTACTCCGCATCTTTCTGTATTTGACGCAAGAATTTTTATTCTTCCTAAATCAATTTCATTTGCAATTAATGTCCCTGAATTTTTCATTTTCGCAGCAATTTGAGTTGTCTTGCTTCCAGGTGAAGCACATAAATCAAGAATTATTTCATTGGATTTTGGTTTTAATGCAATAACCGGCAGCATGCTTGCAATTTCTTGGGCATAATAATATCCTAAAAGATGCTCTAAGCTTCTTCCTAATTCTCCTGGAAGAAATTCATTTTCAATAATCATAATTTCTGGATGCTCTTTGAAGAGTTGATTTATTTTCCATCCTTTTTTTTCTAAACTTGCTCTTAGGAAATTTGGACTAATCTTGAGAGTATTGCATCTTATTGATTTGACGGGTTCTTTTTCCAAAATTTCTAAATATTTGGGAAAATCTTCTTTAAGAAGCTCTTTCATTCTTTCAGCAAAAAGTGGTTTGAGTTCTTTATTTTTCATTAGAAATCTCCTAAACAGGTCTGTCTTCTTCCGTCAATAATCTCTTTTACATTTCTATTAAAGATTTGAAAAATATTTTCAACTGCAGGAAGAACCTGCCTTTCTAAATAATAAGAAATATCATATTCTCCACTTTCTCCCGGAATTTTTACTTTTTCTCGTACAAGTTTCTTTTTCTCTTTACTTTCTGCTATAAAATATTCAATTAAATTTCCAATACTTGTTGGAAGCCCTTTTTCTTTCATTTTTCTTGCTGCAATTACATGAGGTGTTATTGCTTTGTATTCTGAAAGTGGCTTTTGAAGCACTGTTTTTATAATAATATCTTCTGAATTTATTTTTCTTTTTTTCACTTTTTGAATAACTTCCTTTAGATATTCAAATGCTTTTTTCTCATTTCCTTCTTCAAGAATTAATTTTATTATATTGTTTTGAACTACTCTTGCCAGTTTACACCAATCTCTTCTAACTGTTTCAAAACCCCGTATTTTTATTTTTCCATCTTTTCCAATTAAAGCATATTTCTTTTTAGCTCCGAATGTTCCTGTTCTTTTTGTTACCCAAATACCTCTTTTGAAAAAACCTTCTAATTCAAGCTCCATGACTCCTGGAAGCTCTAAATTTAACTTTTCAAGAAGTTTTTTTGCATCTGCCTCTGTTTTATCTCCCAAAAGAAATGCTATGCTGTCTGTGTCACCATAAATAACCTGATGTCCTGCTTTTGAGACTTTTTCTATAATTTCTTTATTGAATTTTCTTACAAAAGCTAACACTGATGCAGAAGATTCTACTGAGTAATATCTTGCTCCAAAAAAACCAATATATCCATGAACAGAAGCTGACAATAATTTGAAAGCATTGCTTCTGGCAAAAGTTATTTCATCTGGATTTTTTTTGTATTCTTCTTTGTATTTCTTTCTTTTCTCGAGAATCTCTTCCATTAAAGCAGGTATAAAACCAGGATTTTTTGAAAAATAAAACTTGGTTTTTTTGCCTCCAAAATCTATTTCTGGAGATTCATGTGCATCTTTTTCTTTTTTTTCCAATAGAGTTGATCTTGAAATATTCATTGTGATTATTATGCTTGTGTGCATTGATGTAAAATCAAACAAAGCAAGATTTTCATAAAGTCCGGGAATTGGTTCTAAAACAAAAGCACCCTCAACTTTTTCTCTGTGTCTTCTTTTGCCAATCTCGTCATAAGTTGGTCTTTTCTCAGGAATTTCATTAAATCTTTCTAAATTATGCAGAATATATCCTTCTACTTGTTTTGAAAGTCCGTTTCTAGAAATATCAAAAATCGGCTCTTTTATTATTCTTGAAAACTCTAACATATCAGGCCAAAATTTCTCAAAAAGCCCAAAAGTAAGAACAGAATCATGAAGATTGTATTCAAAATAATTCTCCCAGTTTTGGCTGTTTAGTGAGTCAAATGAATTAAAATCAAATTTTTTCTTTTCATCTCCTAAAAACTCTTTGGCAACTTCATTTAATGAAAGTGTTTCTGATTGCATGTATTGTGAATAAGCTGTTTGTATAAATTTCAAAATATCTATATGAATTAATCCGAATATTTTTGCAGGGCCAAATTCTTTTCCAAAACTCTTTCTAACAAATCTTGGAGAACTGTTATCTAATCCAAGATTTAATGGAATTTTTAATTCATTAGCCCGAGCTTTTAGATAAGGAAGATCAAATCCATCTGAAAAATATCCAACAAGAAAATCAGGCGAGATTTTTTTAACATATTCTATGAATTTTTCAATTAATTCAGCTTCGTCTTTTACAAATTCTACATAATTTTTGGAATTTTTTGATTTTTTCCAAGTTATAACTTTTTTAAAATTTTCAGATACTAGAGAAATCATAAGAATCTCTCCTCCGCCGATTTTCAAATCATTTGTTTCAATGTCATAAGCAAGAACTTTTGGAGAAAATTTCTTATTCTCAATTTTTTTTACTGATTTTAATTCAATACATAAATCCACATCAATATTTTCAATACCTGGAAATTTCCCGTGTGCAAACTCTCCTGATATTTCATACCAAACCAAGGGGTTTATTTTTCTTTCAATTATGTAATGTGTTATTAGGCCAAGATCATATCCTCTTCTGCACTCTATTTCAGGAAACCCCAATTTATCTGCAATATCATGCAGATCTTTGTAGTTTGTGGCAAAAATCTTAAGAGCTTTTACTTTTTT
>VGKR01000031.1 GCA_016866915.1 Candidatus Pacearchaeota archaeon | reverse complement strand
GCTTAATTCAATGTTTTAGGAAATTTTAGATTAAAAATAACTTACAGAATTCTAATAATCAGGCATTTCTTCATCTAATGTTTTCTGAGTTTTTGGAAGCTTTTTCTTAGCAGGTTCTTTTTTTGCTTCCTCTGAACCTGATTCTTCTTTCAAATCTTCTTCTTTTATTGAATTAATCATATCTCTGAATTTTTTGAATTCAGAAGTTAGAATTCTCACACCTGATTTTGTAAAACCAGTGTATCTTTCGCTTGTAACAAATTCTCTTATTGTTACGCCTTTTCTTCCTCCAAAATCATCAATTCTTATCACAACTTCTGTTGTGTCGTTCTTTGGAATCTTTCCAATATCTTTTTCCATGTTTAAACAAGAAAACGAGAATATATAAATTTTTGGTGAAATCAGTGCTCGTGTTCAGCTGCCTCTGCATCTGCTTTTGTGGCGTGAATTGTTCCTGGTGCATGCTCTGGAGGTGAGTAAATTGTGTAAAACTTTAGATTTCTGTCTGATGAGGTGTTTTTCACATAATGCTGGTTTCCAGCTGGAATTATAACTATGTCATCATCCTTAAGAGAAATCTCTTTTTCATTTATTCTCACCAAAGCCTCTCCTTCTTCAATTCTAATAAACTGATCAATTGTCTTATGAACTTCTGAAGGAATATCTTCACCTGGCTTCAAATTCATTACAACAAGCTGCATTTTTGCACCTGTAAAAAGAACTTTTCGATAGTTTTTGTTTTTCAGAGTTTCTTTTTCAATATTGCTGAAATAAAAATTCATTTTGTTTCCTCTTTGTTTAATTATAACTTCAGAATAATTCTGCTTTATATATTTTTTTAATATTAATACGCCAGTGCTAGGATTCGAACCTAGGAGCCCAAAAGGGCACGGTTTTCGAGACCGTTCCGTTAACCACTCCGGCACACTGGCTGTATTTTATTCTGTTTGAGGGTGTTTTTTAGAAATATTGGATTTTTATTAATCTATCGCACATTTCTTGTTTAAGTTTGATGTTAGTCTTAATTCTCAAAAATCCTAAAAATAGCTCATGCTTTAGCATAGATTATTCGTTGAATGAATAACATTAACCAAAGAGTTGCATTAATTGTAGAAATAATTGCAGAAAATAATAGTGATAATGTAAAGAATGAAATTGCAATTGCATATAATCCTAAAAAAGTTAAACCAGATGTTTTTAATAATATAAACCCTTTTTTTCGTTGAAATCCATGATAAACCTGACCCAACAATGAGAATGTAAATAATAGACTTGCAATCGCAATAATTATATCTTGCCAAATCATTTTTTAATTATTAATTAGATGCTTTATATTTCTTTCGAAACAATCAAAACTTCATAAAAATAAATTTGAAATAATTTTTAAACTCAATTTTATTATTTCTTTCATGAAAAAGAGGAAATTGGTAAATGTATTTGGATTTGTGTCTGCTTTGTATGTATTTGTGTTCTCTTTAACTTTGATTAAAATTTCTTCTGCATCCTTGGGCAGTATGATTATTTCTTTAACTAAAGATGGAATAAGTGAAATAAATGCTTTTGGACTGGGCTGGCTTGTAACATTAATAACTCAATCTTCAGGTGCAGCTGCTGCAACACTTACTGCTTTTCATTTAGCTGGAATTATTGGTCCGATTGTTTTGATATATATGATAATTGGAACAAGAGTAGGAAGTTCAATAACTTCTTTATTTGCTGCTTTTTTAGTTCATGCAAAAAGAAGAGATTTTCGGCATGGATTTGAAATTGGATTAGCTAATCTTGTTTATGCTTTTCCAATTGCGATTATAATGTTTCTTTTAGAATATTTTACAGGATTTTTTAATAAAATAGGAAATTATTTTGTTGTGTTTAATTCTCCATTTAGACCAGATATCATAGATGTTCTTGTTTCACCTTTGCTTAATCTATTTTCCCGGGTTCCTGATAGTTTAGCTCTTGTTTTGGGAATTATTCTTTTAATTGGAAGTTTGAAATATATTCCAAAATTCATGATAAATATCTGGGGAGAAAATTACCTTAAATCTAAAATAAATAAATTTTTAGATAAAAAATGGAGATCTTTCTGGCTTGGACTTGGAATCACAGCTTTTTTGATGTCTACAAGCATTACAATCACTTTTTTGATACCTTTGGTTGTCACAAGAATTACTAAGCTGAAAAAAGTAATTCCTTACATGATTGGCGCAAACCTTGGAGGTGTTTCTGAAATTATTCTAGGTGGACTTGTTTTAGGAGGAAGTGCGCTTCCAGCTGTTTTCACATATGTTGCTTTTTCAGTAATTGGATTATTGTGGATGATTAATACAGACTGGATATTCCATACAACGAAATTCCTGTCTAAAAGGACATTTCATGTTTCAAGAAAAAGAGCTTTGATGTTTATTATTGGATTTATTCTGGTTGCTGTGCTGTTGTCTTTTATTTAATTATTTTATAATCTTCTTTAGAAAATCTATAGATAGATATCCTATTAATCCTAGAAGAGATGGATAAATTACAAAAAGAAAAATAAAAGATAAAAACGAAACTTTTGAAATTTCTTTTAAACCGCTGTTTGTAAAATTAATTAAAAGATCATACCAGGTTATCAATCCAATTGTTTTTGCTAAAAAATTAATCAAAATTGCTCCGATTAGAATTAAAAACCCAGAAATAAAAATAATACCTATTTTTTTCCAAAACATAAAGAAAAAGGTTTAAGAGAATATAAAAATGTTTTCTAAATATTTAATATCAGCCCATATAATTTTAAAAACAAGAAGTGCTTTGTTAGGCAATGACAACTTCAGATGGAATTCTTTTGTCAATGGCTCAGTTAAATGAGAATCTTGGAAAAATATCTAACTGGAATCTTGAAGATAATGGCAGGTCAATAGTAAAAAATTTTGAGTTTGGAAATTTTAAAGAAGCTGTTTCTTTTCTTAATAAAATAGCTGAAATTGCAGAACAAGAAGGGCATCATCCTGAAATGAAACTATATCTCTATAATAATCTTGAAGTAAAACTGACAACTTTTTCTGCAGGTGGTTTAACACAGAAAGATTTTGAAATTGCGGGAAGAATTGATAAATTGACTAGTTCTGAAACATCTCCAAAAGCCTCTTCTGAAGCAAATGAACAAGAAATCTAAAAATTTATAAATGAATTTAACAATCTAGATTTATGTTATTATGGATAATTGCACTTGCTGCTTTGATTATATTGATTTTCATAATTTATTATAATAGATTTGTTATTTTGGAAAACCGAATTGATAATTCTTTGAGCCAGATTGATGTTCAGTTTAAGAAAAGAGCTGATCTTGTCCCTAATCTTATGGAATCTGTCAAGGGATATGCGAAACATGAACGGGGCATAATGACAGAGGTTACAAAGGCAAGAAAAGCATTTATGGGTGCTAAGACAATGCAAGAGAAGATTACAAAAGGTGCTGAGCTTCAGCATGCCCTTAAGTCAATTCTTGCTATAGCTGAAAATTATCCGCAATTAAGAGCTAATGAGAATTTTCTGCATCTTCAGAAAGAGCTTGCTGCAATTGAAGACAAGGTTGCTTATGCAAGGCAGCATTACAATGATTCAATTCTAAGTTATAATAATTTGACAAAGAGATTTCCAGGAATGATGTTTGCAGGTTTATACAACAGAAAAGCAAAGAAATATCTTGAAATACCGCAAGAAGAAAGAGCTGTTCCTAAGGTTAAGTTTTGATTATCTTAGAAAAATATTTGTGGGTTTATTCTTTTTCCATTTAGGCATGAAATTATCTTCTGTGTCTGATTTATTCTCATTTACAAAATTCAGCATCTCACTTATTTTACTGCTTGATTCATCTGCATGATATAATGCTAATGCTTCTGGAAACATAGGTTCTTTTATAGCTCCGTATTCCTCTTTTCCGTGATGACTGACCATCATATGCAAAATCTTGTCTTTTAATTCTTCATCCAAGCCAAGCTCATCCATCTTATTAGATATCAATATAGAACCTAAAACCACATGTCCTGAAAACATTCCTTTATTTGTTCCTTTTATTCTTGTAGTCATTTCCATTTCATCTAATTTTCCTATATCATGAAGCAAGGCGCCTGTGATTAACAAATCCTTATCAAGTTCTGGATATAGTTCTGCGCTGACTTCGCAGTATCTGATTATTTCAAGAGTGTGCTCTAACAAACCACCTATCCAATTATGATGAATTGAAATTGCAGCAGGATGTCTTTTAAATGACTCTCCTATTTCATAGAAGATATTATTTAACAATAATTTTAATTTCTCATTCTGGATTTTTTCAATATATTCTTTTAGCTTTTTGTACAGGATTTCTAAATCTTTATTTGATTTTCTAATAAAATCTTCTTCATTATATTGACCTTTTGCAAGAACTTCAACAGAATGAGCTTCATTTGAAACTATTTGTGGTTTGTTGTTATAAAATACAAATTGACCTTCTACGTAGATAACAGAATCATCTTTTATTGAATCATACAAAGATTTTACCTTAGACTCATTTGGTCCGCCCCAATATTTGTAATCAATGCTTTTTCCGCTTGAATCAGTTAAAACTAATGAAAAATAATATCCTTTAACATAATCTGTAACTCCTTTTTTTATTTTAACAACAAAAACATCTCTAATTTCATCTCCTTCCTTGTATTCATCAATCAGCTTCTTTTTTGAAAATTTTTCTGGAAATTCCATAAAATAATTCATTCTCTTTATTTTATAAGGATTGTTATTATGAGAAAGAAATCTTTATTATCTCGCACTTAGAAGTTTTCGAAATGCAAATATGGAAAGAATAATTCCAAGAACAAGAGCGACAAGATGAAATCCAGTTGTATTAAAAAAGGCAACTAAATCCATAAGATTCCAGAGGCTTCGAAATATAAGAACAGAAAATAAAATGAGGATGATTTCCAAAAACACCTTCTCCAACTTTTTCATGATTTTTTAAAGGAAAAGGGATTTAAAAAAGTTGGGAATGGATTAAAATTAAACTCAATCTTTTTTCTTTAGTTTTTTTAATATTTTAGTTCTTTCTTTAGCTTGCTCTTCAAATCTCTCAGCCTCTGCAAGCCAATAATCTGAAGTTGTGTCTTTGCTTCCTTTTTGTGTTTCTGCTTTGATTTTATGTTTTTTTGCTTGCTCTATCAGGCTTTCTATTTGTTTTTCTAATCTTTTTTCTCTT
>VGKR01000030.1 GCA_016866915.1 Candidatus Pacearchaeota archaeon | reverse complement strand
AAAAATAAATTCTTGGTCCCACAGAAACACTTTTCGCAATTTTTCTAAGTCTTTTCAGTTCTTTTTTTGGAAGTCCTAAATGATCTCCCATAACAAATACGCTTTTTTCAGAAATTTTAGTTTCCCTTAATTTCTCACCTTTTTTATCAAGCAGAATAATTTCTTTTCCTTCCCGCATCAACTCATCAATAACACTCAGAAAACTTTTCTTTTCTATGAAGCATCCTGGAAAAACCTCGGTTTTCTCGCCTTTTTTGTATTTATAGAGAATTTTTTTAATTAAATTTCCAACATCTTTCTTACTAATATCTAAACTTTCCACTTTACTTCCAGTTTCAGGAACTCCTTTTTTTGATCTTACTCTCATCTCAATATGTTTTGGAGGATCGGGAGCACCATAAAATATCATATGCAATAAAACATCATCTCTTAATTGATGTGAAAGAAAAAAAGCATTTATGATAACATGCATAACAATATCCATTCTTCCAGATTTCATCAAATCATTAATATCAAAATTTCCCGATGTTCTTGCAGTTGATGAAAAATAAACAAAGGTTCTCATGAATATGCCAAATAAATTTGCTTATTAAATTTTTCTTACTAATTACACGGTTGAAAAACAAATTCAGGCCGAGCAAAGATGCCGTTTTCTTTTACGACATGATATATTCCAAGAAATTTTTCTTTAGAAAAAGCGCAAAATCTGCTGGTAATTTTTTCATCTTTCTTTTTTTCAAGATGCTCGGAATATATCGGGCAACCTCTTAGAATTTTATTTTCAAATTCCTTTTTTATCTGAACAACAGGATACAGCTCTGTGATAATTTCACCAGAAATTAAAATATTCCTCAGAGTTTTTTCATTTCCTTTTTCATATTCTTCAACAGCTTTTTCAAAATCATAAAGATTTACAGAAGGATATTTCTTGTCTTTTTCTCTAAAAATTCCAGCTCGTATTCTTCTAAGTTCTAACATGTGAGCTCCAATTCCAAGAGATTTCCCTAAATCATAGACTAATTTCCTTACATAAGTTCCACCTTGGCAAGCAACACGAAACAGAATATTATTTCCTTCTCCCTCAATTATTTCAAAGTCTTTTATCTCTCTTTCACGCTCTTGCCTCTTAACTCTTGATTTTTTTGGAGGCAGTTGCATTATTTTTCCCATAAATTTTTCTTTTATCTTATTTTTAATCTCTTTTAGAGAAAGCTCTCCATGAATTTTCATTATTCCAACATACTCTTTATCTTCTCCAAGAAAAAAACCAGTTAACTTACATCCTCTATTTATTGCAATTGGAAGCACACCTGTGACTTTTGGATCAAGTGTTCCAAAATGACTTGTTTTTCTGACATTTAACGTCTTTCTGACAAAATCAGAGATATCAAAACTTGTAGGTCCAGAAGGCTTGTCAATGTTTATAATGCTGAATTCAAGAAGCTCTGAAATACTCTTGCTCTGCTTTATTTTATCAAGATTCATAGAATTCTCAGGAAAGTATTTTATTTAAATTTACTTGAAAATTTTCATATCTCTCCTTTGAGGTATCTTTTTCTTTTTTCTTCTGGAAATTTTTCAATTGCATATCTAAGCATAATTCTTGGCATTTTTTTGTACCTTGTCGATAAAAAAAGCTCTAAACTAGAAAGATTTCTTTTTCCAATTTCTCTAAGCATCCAACCAACTGCTTTTTGCACTAATTCAGAATCATCGTTAATCAATGCATCTGCAATAAAAAGAGCTTCTCCAAAATTTCTTTTTCTTATAAAAGAATAAGTTGAAACCATTGCAATTCTCCTTTCCCACATATTTTCTGATTTTGCTAAAAATCTTAGAATATTCTCACCCTCTTTTAATGCAAAATTCCCTATAATATGCGGAGCAGAACAATCAACTAAATCCCAATTATTTATTCTTGAGAGATTTTTTAAATAAAATTCATAAATTTTTCTTTTCAAAATTTTATTCTTCTTTGCTCTTTTATATTTCTCACATAAAATAAACAAAGCTGTTTGACGATGCTCATGAATTTTACTATTCAATAGATTTTGAATATCCTCTAAAGAAAGAAGAGAATAATATTTTTTAGCAATTTTTCTTTGACTTGGAGAAGTTATTCCCCGGAAAACATCACCTTCTCCATATTGCCCCTTTCCTGTTTTAAAGAATCTTTGAAGAATTTTTGCTTTTTCAGGATTTGCTAATGAATTTAATTCCTTTATTATGTCATTTATCATCTTTTCTAAAAAAACAAAGAGTATAAAAATTTAAAGTATCCTATTCTGACATTGAATATGAAAAGAAATCTGAAACAACTTGCACAACTTAAAAAATTGGGAAAACCTATGCGACTTGCAGCTGAAGACTGGAAAAATAATTATGAAATCCTTTTTTCTACAATTCTCTCTGCAAGAACAAGAGATGAGATAACAATACCTACATCTGAAAAATTGTTTAAGATTTATCCAACAACTAAATCCCTTGCAAATGCTCAGCTAAGAAAAATTCAAAGAATAATAAAATCTGTAAATTTTTATAAAAATAAATCAAAAAATATTCTCGCTTGCGCGAAAAAAATCGAAAAAGAATATGTTGGAAAAATACCCTTAAATTTTGAGCAATTAATTCAACTTCCCGGAGTTGGAAGAAAAACAGCAAATGTTTTTTTATCAGAGATCGGAAAGAATGCAATTGGTGTTGATACACATGTAGGACATATAGCTCAAAAATTAAAATGGTCTAATTCTAAGAAACCTGCTGAAATTGAAAAAGACCTAAAAAAGTTATTTCCTAAAAAATACTGGAAACAATTAAATTCAATTCTCGTCACATTTGGAAAAACATATACAAGTAGAAAATTAAAAAATGAAATTTTAGAGAAAATAAGAAAAATAAAATGAAATCCCTTATTTCTTGCATTGAACAGCTTAAGAAAGAGCCAATAGCGCAATTAATTAAAAAAAGAATGAAAGAATTTGAATCAATTCGAACTAAAGGCAAAAAAGAAATTTTTAGAGAATTGTGCTTTTGCATTCTTACAGCAGGAACAAGTGCAGAACTGGGAATAAAAACAATTAATCATCTTGGAGATATTATTTTTATAGGAACACTCCAAGACATTGAGCAGAAATTAAAAGAAGTTTATAGATTTCATAAAATTAGAGCAAGATATATTTTTGATGCAAGAACCTCTTTTGGAAATATAGATTTAAATGCTAAAGATATTCGCGAGCAACTTGTCAAAAACATTAAGGGAATTGGATTAAAAGAAGCATCTCATTTTTTGAGAAATATTGGTTTTAGAAATTATGCTATTATAGATTTCCACATTTTAGATGTTCTTTCAAAAAATAATTTAATCCAAAAACCAAAAAATCTCTCAAAAAAGACTTATTTGGAAATTGAGGAAAAGCTTAAAAACCTCGCTAAAGAAGTTAATCTAAGTCTTGGAGAAATGGATCTATATCTATGGTATCTTGAGACAGGAAAAATTTTAAAATAAGAATTTATCCTGCTCTAATCTTTCAAGTAGTTAATAAAATTTATAAACTAACAGAAAAGAGATTTCTCCACTCAAATTAAAATTTCATAAAAAATAAAAAATGAACAAAAAAAAGATTTTGAAAAATACCTTAGCTTCATTACTAGCCTGGAGTGTATGCTCTTCATTTAATATTCGCTCAGGAATACTCCCCTCTTTAGAAAAAATAACTCTAGAGCCTGAAATAAAAATAGAAGAACCGATTAAATTAGAGAATCGAGATGAACTTTACTCTCTTGTGGATGAGGTTTATGGGGGATTTGAAGAAATTCCTGAATATATAAATCGAGAATTTATTCGAGAAGCTATAAGAATTGAATCTACAGATAATGCAAAAGCAATAAGCAAAAAAGGTGCGCGGGGATTAATGCAGATTACATATGGTGCATGGAGGGAAGTTGAAAAAGAATTAAATTATCACCAGCATGTTTTTGATCCGCAGGCAAACATACGTGTTGGCTTGAAATATCTTTTATGGATTAATGATTATTGCGAATTAAAACATCCGAAATGGAATACTCTTAGTAATGAAGAAAAAAGAAGAAAGATAATGGCATCTTATAATGGCGGCCCATCGCGTCTTTCAAGTAGAAATTGGAATATAAGCAGAATGTCTGGGGAAACAAGAGAGTATGTGGATAAAATAGAAAGAGGAATGGGTCAATAAATTAATTTTAGAATTATTTCTGCAGAGTCATTCGTTTCTGATGCTTAGGTTGTTTTTGTATTTTTGTCTGACTCTTGGTTCTTCTCGCAATTTCTTTAGCTTCTTTTATGCCTGTTTCCACAACAGCTGACTTTTTTTCTTCAGCTTCTTTTTTCTTTTCCTTTTCCTCTTCAGTTTCTTCTGGCTTTTTCTCTGCTTCAGTTTCTTTTTCTTCAGCTTTTTTCTTCTTGTGAATTGCAGTTAATTTTTGTTCTTTTCTTTCTTCTCTTAATTTTTTGAATTTAAGTTTTTCAGGCAATTCAGAAAGCTCTACTTTAACAATATCTCCTTCTTTAAATGCTCTAACTTTGATTCTGATTGGCGGTTTTCTTATACCCCTTGCCCAAACAAATTCATTAACATATCTATCCAATCTTATTTTATTCAAATCCCGGTCTCTAATTTTCATGTGTCGAACTAAAAATTCCTTTATTGTTCTAATTGCTTTATTCGCTTTTTTGTATCTAGGAACTTTTTCGCAACTTTTTCTTAATGGAATTATGTATTCTTTTTCTTCAATAGGAGTTTTTATTTTTTCAGTCATTTTTTATTATCCGAAATGAGATTTTCTTTGTTTTCTTGGTTTAATGTGAAGTTTTGTTCTTTTCCAAGATCTTCTATGTCGTGTCAAAGCAGAAGGATGAATTCTTTTTCCAAGACCGTATTTTCTCAACACAGCCCACACAGGAGCCCACTTAGTCTGCCGTCCTTTTTTTGCAAGTTTTGATTTTTTATTTGAATTTTTTATTCCCATCTTATTTTAAACTCTCCAAAAATTTTTTACCTTTTTCAGTTAATTGTCTTCCAGGTTTTTTTCCTCTAACTCCCCTGATGCCCTTGACTATTTCTGTAAAACCAGCTTTGTCAGATTGTTGTAGAATCACTCTTACTATTTTTCCTCCTGATTTTCGAAATTCTTCAGGTCTTGCTCCTCTTTTTTTCTTGTTTCCATATCTTGTTCTAAGCCGACTAACACCTAAAATTCCTTTTTTGTAAACCTGCCTCAAAATACTTGCAGCTCTT
>VGKR01000029.1 GCA_016866915.1 Candidatus Pacearchaeota archaeon | reverse complement strand
CAGGATCTCCTTTTCTTACACTAATTTTAACTCTATCAGCAACTTTTCCACTCATTTGTCTTCCTTTTCTGCCTTTTCCACCTTTAACAGAGACAAGCCTCACGATTTTTGCCCCACTATTATCAGCTGCAACAAGTTTTGAACCTAAATTTAATCCCCGAGTTACTCTTGCTGAAATCGCTTTCATATTTCTTCCTCCTTATTTTTTATTGGAGTTTCATTACAGATAGCAGAATGTTCCCTATATTTTTCTATCAAATTTCTTACATAATCTCCTTCAACATCTCCACTGCTCTCCCTGCACTGACGCACTACTTCTTCAGGCAAGTGACTTTCATAAAAAACTCTTGCTTCTCTACGCCCATTAATCAATCCTTCAGCAAATCTTTCAGCATCCTCTTCTCTTATACCGCTGTTTTGTCTTAGCCAAAGCACAGTATCTTTAATTGAATTGTTTCCAAAATAATTTATTTTATCTTCATCCATTTTTCTTTTCTCCCCTTGATTTTTGTGGAATTTCTTCAACATCCTTAATTTTCTTTATAACAACAAAATGAATTATCTTGCTTAAAGGTCTGCATTCCTGAACCCAAATTATATCTCCTAAATTAATATTATTCTCCATACAATTCGGAACTCTCGCGTGAATTTTTGTTTTAGATTTTGCATATCTTTCATATTTCCTCACATAGACCATTCTTTCGAACTCTATTGCAACTCTTCGAGGAAATTTTCTCGTGACTTTACCTTCAAAGATTCTTCCTCTCGCTCTTAATTTTCCGTGAATAGGGCAATTAATATCTAAGCACATAGTTTCTGAATTCTTTTCTTTTCTCTCTAATTTTTTTACAGGCTTCGCTAGAGAAATCTTTGCTGTTTGCTTTTTCTTTGTTTTCTTTTCTTCCATTTTTCTTTGATTAGCCTAAGATTCTTGCTTAATCTTCTATGGAATCACCCTCAAATCCAAGTTTGATCAGCACTTCTTTCACTTTTTTTGTGTGATCTCCTTGAAGTTCTATCGCATCATTCTTATATGTTCCTCCGCAAGCAAGACGGTTTTTTAGGTCTTTCGCGGTTTTCTTTATATCGATTCCATTTCCGAATCCACTAACAAGAGTGACAATCTTTCCATATCTCTTCTTGTCTTTTGTTACTCTTATCTTCTGTGAACTTTTCACAATCTGTTCACATACGCAAGCTTCTTTAGGCAAGCTACATTTTGGACATATCTCCATGTTATTTTTTGTTGAGTGTGAGTATTTTCGCAATAATTTTTTTTATTTCTTTTGTTTTTGGACCTGTTTTTGATGTATTTATTTTTGACTTCACCAGCTCTATTTTTAATTCTGCAAGCTTTTTCTCTCTCTCGCTTTCACTCATTTTCCGCAAATCTTTTGTTTTTAATGCTGGCATTTTATTCTTCGAAATTATTTACTAATTTTTTTCGTTTAATCTTTTTCTCTTTTTTTTCAGGAGTTTCCTTAGATTCTACATTTTTTCTAATTTTTTCAAGCAAAACCTCATCAATAACTATTTTGTCTACTAAGACAGCGTCTGGCGGAAGTATGCCGACTTTAACACCAACTGTTCCAGGTTTTGTTTGCGCCATTGCCTGAGCTCTACCTACTACTTTTGCGCAATCTCCTGTTTTCTTTAAATATCCTCTGGCAAATCTCCATGTTTTTGCTCTTGAACTGGGGAGTTTTCCGCTTAATCTTATTTCAGCACCAAGTGCTCCAGCATCCATAATTTTTTGTAAGGCCCGATATGCAATAACTTTGAATTTTAAAGGTCCGAATCTTTCAAGACTTAACGCAATCTCATCTGCGATTAATTGGGCATCAAATTCAGGTGTTTTTATTTCTTCTATTTCTATACGCGGATTTTCAAGCTTGAATTTGGTTTTAAGAACCCGGGTAAGCTCTTCTATTTTCTCTCCTCCTCTTCCGATTATCATTCCGGGCTTGCTTGTTGAAATAATTATTCTTTCTCCTATTGGCGCATATTCTATTTTGATTTTACTTACTCTTCCTTTTCCGAGAGAATGCATTACATATTCCCGAACAGCAAATTCGTCCTTCTTAAATTTAATAATACTTCTTTCTTCCATTTTATTTTGATTTTTTATTTTGTTTATCTTTTGCAATTATTTTTACATGAGTTCTTTTCTTTCTGACTCTTCCAAATTTTCCATAAGGCCTTGCACCGATATTTGCAATTGCTTCAATTATAATTGGCTCCTCTAATTTGTTATAATTTGCATTTGCATTAAGACTCTTTAATAATTTCAAAAAAGAGCTTGCAGCTTTTTTAGGAAATCTTCCAGACATGATTTTCCCTTTTCGATGAGGAATTTCTCCTTTCATCGGAATTGCCTTTCTTAAAACAGCAACTTCTTCAAGCGCAGAAATTGCATCCTCGATCTTTTTATTTTTTATAAATGCGCAAATTGCTATCGAATGTTTTGTGGAGATTGGAACATTATAGGCATTCACGAAAGCCTCGCTTTTTTTTGTAATTTCCTCTTTTTTTTCTGTTTTCTTTTTTTTTTATTTTTTATAAATGCGCAAATTGCTATCGAATGTTTTGTGGAGATTGGAACATTATAGGCATTCACGAAAGCCTCGCTTTTTTTTGTAATTTCCTCTTTTTTTTCTGTTTTCTTTTTTTCTAATTCTTCTTTTATTTCCTCTTTTTTTTCTGTTTCTTCTTCAATTTCTTTTTTTATTTCTGATTTTTCTTCTACGAAATTTTGTTTTTCTTCTTCAATTTTCTTCTTTTCTTTATTTTTTGTTTTTTCTTTCTTCATTTTTATTTTTTGGATTTGAATTTAGTTCCTTTAGTTGCACCAACTCCTTGTTTTCCGTGCTTTGTTCTTCCACGAGTTAAAGCAAATTCTCCAAGCGTGTGTCCAAGCATTTCTTCAACAATATTAGTTACAATGAAATTTTTTCCATTATGAATAGCTATTTTCATTCCAACCATTTGAGGAACAATAATAATATCTCTTTGATTTGTCCTTATTGGTTTGTTTTTATTCATTTTCGCTTTCGCCCTATTAACAAATTTCTCGACTTCCTGGAATTGCCTAAGCACGCTTCTTCTTTGCCGAGCTCTGAGAAGCTTAGCAAATTCTCTCACATCCAGCTTTTTCAAATCTTCAAGTGTTTTTCCCCGATAGGTAAATTCTTTTTTTCTTACTTCTTCCATTTTATTTTTTCCTCCTACCGGTTCTTCTCGGCCTTAATAAACCAACTCTTTTTCCAGGTGGTGCATTTCTTTTTGCAATTTTACTCTTAGGATTCTTTCCACGACCAGAACCAAAGGGATGATCTATAACATTCATCTTCACAGCAGAAGTTCTCGGCCACAATTTACCTTTTGATTTTTTAATATGATATTTTTTTCCTGCTTTAATAACTGGCTTATCTAATCTTCCAGAACCAGCAACAACACCAATAATTGCCCTGCAATTTTTATGAAATTTCTTTTCTTTTTTTGAGGGCATTAAAACAAAGATATCTTCTCCAATAATTCTGCTGACAAATCCAGAACTTCCTGCACTTTTTATGAAAATTCCTCCATCTCTCGGTCTTGACTCTATGCTATAAATTGAAGTTTTTACAGGAATATCCTTTAACTCTAAAATATTTCCTTCTTTGATCTCTTTTCCTCCAAATTTAATCTTTTGCCCTTCAATGCTTCCTTTAAAAGCTGGAATATAAAATATTTCTTTTTCAAAAAGAACTTTGGCTAAAGGTGCAGAATGTCCTGATGAATTCACTAATTTAGTGATAATTCCTTCTCCATCTAATCTCGGAGGATATTTCATTCTAAATCTAAAAGCTCTTCTTCTTACTCGATAAGTGCTGCTTCCATGACCTCTTGCTTGTGAAATTATTCTTTTACCCATTTTAAATTATCCCTAATTTAGTCGCCACATCAATAGCAGGAGACTCAGATTTAAGTTTAGCATAAGCATATTTCTTATTTCCTCTAATAAATACTCTAAGACTTTGAATTTTAATCCCGAAAAGAGATTCAATTTCTTTTTTTATCTCTTGTTTTGAATTTTCTTTTCCTGTTTGAAATGTTAAAACATTTTGAGATTCAATCATCATAACTGCCTTTTCTGTAACAATCGGTTTTAGTATCATTTTTCCTTATTTTTTGGTTTTTTAATTGAATTTTCTTTAATTGCATCTGAAAATTTATTTTGAAGTTCTTTAAATGCCTGCTCTGTATAAATTACAAGTCTTCCTAATCCTCCTTTTGCGAGATCTTCAACACTTAAATTTTTCACATTTTGAGTTTTAAACACTGAAGCTGAAATTTTTTCGTTTTCTCCTGTAACAATAAGAAGTCCTTCATTTTTCTTATATCTTCTTCCTCTTTGTTTTCCTTTTCCGCTTCTAATTTTTTTCTTTCTAAATCCTGCATTGAACAAATTCTCTCCCAAAATTTTTCTTAAACTTGAAATTAATTCTTGAGTTTTTAGAGAAGTAATATTAGAAACCACAATTATTGGAAGCTCTTCAATATCTTTTGACGTTAGATTTGAATATTTTGAAGCAACCCAATTTTTGTCTGCTGTTGCACTCAATGCAGAAAACAGGGCAATTCTCATTTCTTTTTTGTTTATTTTCTTGGTGTTGATTTGTGCAATTACTTTTGGAGGATGAGCTCTTCTACCGCCTCGAGTAGATGAAACCTCTGCACCAACCCAGTTGAATTGAGAGCCTTTTTCAGAAAGTATCTTTCTAGGAATTCTGGATATACCTCTTCCATAGCCGCTTCTCCAAACATGTCTTCTATGAACTATTTTACCTGAAGAAGAATGTTGTTTTCCAGCAACTAAAGATGGAGCATAAGGTTGTTGGTTTTTTTTAGCTTCAAGAATCTTAGCAACTATATCTTCTCTTATTTTCTCTGAGAAAAATTTAGGAAGTTCTATTTCTCTTATTTTCTTTCCATGCAAGTCGATTATTTTTGTTTTCATCTTAATTCAATAAATTCATAAGTTTTTTTAGCTTGTTTTTTAGTTTGTCTTAAAGGAGAAGTTATCAATAATTGTCTTTTTGAAGGACCCTGCACAGAACCTCGAACAATAAGATAATCTGATTTTAGATTTTGAAGAGAATTTGGAATATTTTTTATTTTATCTTTATTCTCCTTATTTACAACTTCAATTATTTTGTTATTATAAGAAATTCTTGTGAACATACCCATTTGTCCTGCCATAGGTGCTCTAAAAGTAACTCTTGCAGGATGCCAAGGACCAAGACTTCCCGGCCTTCTTTGCCCTTTTTCTGATTTATGCTGCTTAAGAGTTAATCCAAATCTTTTTACAGGGCCGCACAATCCTTTTCCCTTAGTCAATCCTCTAACATCAATCAAACAATTTTTTTTGAAAACATCTGAAATTAATATTTCTTTTCCAAGATGGTTCTTAACAAAATCTAGTTTGCTATCTAATGTTCCAGAAAGACCGAACTCACTTAAATCAGGAGTTTTCTTAAGCCCGATTTTTTTAACCAAAGAATAGCACAGAATTCTTATGTCATCAAATTCTTC
>VGKR01000028.1 GCA_016866915.1 Candidatus Pacearchaeota archaeon | reverse complement strand
AAATAGCGAATCTAATTCCCAAATTGAAGCAAAGCCTTTTATTTTTTCAATCGGGCAAGGAATGTTTTTGAAAGCCCTGGATGAATTCTTAATTGGAAAAGAAGAAGGAAAGCATTACACTGTTGAATTAGAACCTGAAAAAGCATTTGGAAAAAGAAATGCAGTTTTTATACATAGGATTCCTTCCAAGATTTTCAAAGAAAAAAAAATTACTCCCTTTATAGGATTAGTTCTTAATTTTGACGGAAGAATGGGAAAAGTAATTGCTGTGTCGGGCGGAAGAGTCATGGTTGATTTTAATTCGCCTCTTGCTGGAAAAGACGTGGTCTATGAAATAAAAATTTTAAGAAAAGTTGAAAATCTTCAAGAAAAAGTAAAGGCTCTTAATGAATTTCTTTTCAGGAAAAACCTGGACTTTGAAATAAAAGAAAAAAAGATAATATTTTCAGCAGATAAAGATTTTGCAAAAATTATTGAACTATTTAAGGAAAAGTTCAAGGAAATTCTGGATTTAGACATTGCAATTAAAGAAATCGAAAAAAAGAAGGATAAAGTAAAAGAAGAATAAAAATTCCAATAATCCTTTAGGCTGATGACGCTTCAGCAGACTTGGATATTAAAAATTCCAATAATCCTTTAGGCTGATGACTCTTCAGCAGACTTGGATATTAAAAATCACAATAATCCTTATAAACGTAATTCAACTATTTAGACCATGGACGAGATTTATAACTCAGCTTCCTTGGAAGTAAAAGAAATTGACAAGGAGCTTGAAGAACTCATTAAAAAGCAAACAACAAAAATAAAAGTTGTCGGTGTTGGCGGCGGAGGGAATAATTCTCTGAGCAGAATGAGGGAAATTGGAATAAGAGGCGGAGAACTCATAGCAATTAACACAGATGCTCAGGATCTTTTGTACACAAATGCTGATTATAAAATTTTAATTGGCAGAGAATTAACTCAGGGACTTGGTGCTGGAAGCAATCCTAAAATGGGAGAAGAAGCAGCTAAAGAATCAGAGTCAGATATAAAGAAAAAACTTTCTGGAAGCGACATGGTTTTTATAACCTGCGGTCTTGGAGGTGGAACAGGAACAGGCGCAGCTCCTGTTATAGCATCTATCACAAAAAAATCAAATGCACTCACTATTGGAGTTGTTACACTTCCCTTTACCATAGAGGGAAAAAAGAGAATTGAAAATGCTATGAATGGTTTGGAAAAAATGGAATCCATTGTCGACACACTCATAGTTATTCCTAATGATAAACTTCTTGAGCTTGCTCCAGAACTTCCCTTGCACACAGCATTCAAAATAGCTGACGAGATTCTTACAAATGCAGTTAAAGGCATAACAGAGCTAGTAACCACATCTGGTCTGGTTAATCTTGATTTTGCAGATGTAAGAGCTGTTATGTCCAACGGAGGAGTTTCTTTAATTGGAATGGGGGAATCAGACAGCACAAATCGAGCTATTGAAGCTGTTGAAAAAGCAATCAATAATCCGCTTTTAGATGTAGACATCTCAAATGCAACAGGGGCTCTTGTAAATGTAATCGGCGGAAGTGATATGAGTCTCGATGAATGCAAATCAATAATAGAAGAAATAGGAAACAAACTTAGTCCAGATGCAAAATTAATTTGGGGAGCACAAATTTCTGCAGATATGGATAAATCTATAAGGGTTCTGCTTATAGTCACAGGAGTTCGAAGTTCCCAAATTTTAGGACACGGAGAAACTATTGAAAGCTTAAAACACCAAGAGATTGAGGAGGAACTCGGAATAGAATTTTTTGAATAAAATGAGAAGAAAACCAAATAACTCAGAAAGTGTATTGGAAGAAGTACTCTTAAAGAGATTCTTCGTTATTGAAAAAAAGGAAAAATTTATTTTTGATGGAAAACCTGGAAGAAGTCAGCTTTTTAGTGATAGTATTCTTTACGGTTTGGAAAAAGGATTATTATACACAGCAAGAACCACTTCTAAAAGGGGGGAGATGAGAATTGAATATCGATTATCTGAAAGAGGAAAAGAATATTTTGCTATTGAATAATTTTAAAAACTCTTATTTTTTCTATAAAAGATGACAAAAATTCAGAATTTGAAATCCTTTGTTGCAAAATCAAAAAGAGTCTGGCTCGTCCTAAAAAAACCAACAAGAAAAGAATATGAGATGATAGCAAAAGTTTCTGCTGTTGGAATTTTATTGCTGGGATTTCTTGGTTTTATTCTTTCTTTGGTTATGAAAATATTTATGTGATTGAATTATGAATTTCTATAGGAAATTTTATAAACTCAAATTATTAGATTATTTTAACTGCTTCTTAAATTCTTAAGGAGTAGGGGTAATTATAAAAGATTACGAAATTAATATAAATTAAATCGCCGATAAAATCACTAAAATGCTTTTTATAATAAAAGTAACAACAAACAAAGAAGAAAAAGCTGTTGATATGGTTTCAGCCAGAGCTGAAAAAAAAGCACTTGAAGTTTTTTCTGTTTTAAGACCTCATGGATTAAGAGGATACATTCTTGTTGAAGCTGAGAATAGAGAAAGTGCCGAAGAAGCTGTTTTCAATCTTCCTTACGTAAAAGGAATAGTGGGAAAAACAATAGACTACGAAGAAATAAAGAATATGATTGAGCCTTCAGTAGAAAGCATTTCAATAAAAGAAGGAGATATTATTGAAATAATCAGCTCAACTCTTAAAGGAGAAAAAGCAAAAGTTTTAAGAGTAGACAAACAGAAGGAAGAAGTTGTTGTGGGTTTGCTTGGGGCTGTTGTCCAACTACCGGTAACAATAAAAATAGATAATGTAAAGGTTATAAGAAGAGAAGAAGAACCTGAAGAACCTTAATAAAAATTAATAAAAAATATAAAAATGCAAATTAAACTCTTGGTTGAAGGGGGAGAAATGAAGCCCGGTCCTGTGCTTAGCCAAAAGCTTGGACCGGTGGGTATTCCGATGAATGTCATTATTCAGAAAATTAATGACACCACAATGAATTTTAAGGGAATGAAGGTTCCTGTAGAACTAAATATTGATACTTCAACAAAAAATTTCGAGATAAAAGTTTTCTCTCCGCCGATTTCAGAACTTTTGAAAAAAGAATTAGGAATTGATAAGGGTTCTGGCGAGCAGAAGAAAATAAAAATAGCTAACGCATCTATAGAGCAAATAATTTCTGTAGCAAAAACAAAACTTCCGAATCTTTCAAGTAAAAATCTAAGAGCAGCTGTAAAAACAGCCTTGGGAAGTTGCATAAGTTTAGGGATTCTCGTAGAAAATAAAAATCCAAAAGAAATTATCTCTGAAATCGATAAAGGAAAATATGACGCCGAGATTTCCAAAGAAAAAACCGAGACATCTCCAGAAAAGAAAAAAGAATTGAATGAATATTTTGCAAAACTAAAGGGAGAGCAAGAAAAACTTCTTAAACAAGAAGAAGCAGCTAAGGCAGCTGAAGCTGAAAAAGCTGTAGAAAAGAAACCAGAAGCAACTCCCGAAGAGAAACCTAAGGAAAAAGCTAAAGAAAAGAAATAATTTATAAACCAGTTGCCCCATTTCTTTCTCAAGGGGATGTGGGCCAATCTGGTAAGCTTCCAGGTTTGGGACCTGGCGATCTGGGTTCAAATCCCAGCATCCCCATTTTTGAAATATGGCTACAAAATTAAAAAAAACAAAATCTGCAGGACGTTTTGGAGCGAGATATGGAAAAAGAGTCAGAACAAAACTAATTGCAGTTGAAGAAAAACAAAGAATAAAGCAAATTTGTCCTTCTTGCGGAAAAAAGGGCCTGAAAAGGCTTTCAAAAGGAATATGGTATTGCAAAAAATGTGGCAAAAAAATTGCTTCAGACGTTTATCATCTTACCAAATAAAATTTAAAAATTAAAAAAAATAAATAATTCCAATGCCAACCTATAAATGTTTTAAATGCGAGAAAAAAATTCAAACAGCTAATCTTGAAAAGAGATTTTTATGTCCTTATTGCGGCTCTAAGATTTTTTACAAGCCAAGAACAAAAGTCAAGAAAATAAAGGCTATTTGATTACATTCTAAATGAAAGAAACAAAAAATAACGAGGAAAAAATTCAGGAATTTCACATTCTTGAACAAAATTTGCAAAATCTGCTTCTTCAGAAACAGGCTTTTCAAATGGAGCTATCTGAAACAATCACTGCGAAAAAAGAAATTGAAAAATCAGAAGAAGTATTCAAAGTTATTGGGCAATTAATGATAAAATCAAGCCCTTCTGAAATGAAAGAAGAGCTTTCAAATCGAGAAAATCTTTTAAATATAAGACTTAAGTCAATAGAAAAGCAGGAAAATTCTTTAACAGAGAAATTAGAAGCATTAAGAAAAGAAATTTTTTAAATATTTTTGAATTTTTCAATTAGATGCAAGAAATATTTTTTTTCTCTTCCGACGGGGACATATGTAAAAAACTTACGAAATCTTTATAAAGATTAACAAGTTAAAACTAACATGGTTTTTAACAAAATAAAAAAGGCCTTTTCATCAAAAGGAAGCGGAAACGAGTTTGATGAGGAATATATTGAGATAGATTTAGGCAAGCAAGAGCATGAAAGCAAGGTTTTTGTCAAACTTTTCACATTAAAAGACTATGATAGTGTAAATGACGTGCTTACTTCTCTAAGAGAGGGATACACCATAGTTGTTGTGGATATAAAAACTCTCAGACAAAAAGATTCAATTGAATTGAAAAGAGCTGTTTCTAAAATAAAAAAGACAGTTGATGCTCTTGAAGGGAATATCGCTGGTTTTGGAGAAAATATAGTAATAGCAACACCTTCTTTTGCAAAAATCCATAAAGAAGAACCTGTAAAAAAGAGAGAAGAGAAAAAGCACCCTTTTGATTAATTCTGCTTTTTACCTATTTATTATATATGTTTCTGATGAAATTATATCTTGGATATTGAAAAAACAGTTTTCAGAGCAGAAACAATTGTTGCCGGCACAAATAAAGCCAAAAGAGCTGCAAAAACAGCTGAAACAGCATCACCAACCATTATTCCTATTAAAGAACCCCTTACACTATCCATTCCAAATTTACTCACAATAACCAAAGCTGTTCCTGCCCATAAAAAGGTCTGAGAATCTTTTTCAGGAACATTCACAAATCCGATAACTAAACCCAAAAGAACAAGTATTCCATAAATCTGTCCGCTATATCTTATAACAGTGGGATTTGGAATAATCGTGGTTGATAATCCAATTAAAACAGCCAGAATAACTCCTATAAGAAATGCCCATGCTCCTATAGAATTCTCGTGAGATTTAATCGCCAAGTTAATTTCCCCTTTGTTTATTCAACGTAAAAATAAGAATTTTTAATTATATAAATTTTCTCTTTTATCTCTGCGCTGCTTAAAAAATTTCAAAACTTTCATAGAAAAAACTATATCCTTAATAATAGAAATCTTTATAAATCATTCTCACTGCAGAATGACAATTAAAAATGGAATCAAAAGCATTGAGTTTTTTTGCATTGAGTTTTTTTGCATTGATATTCTTGATGAGTGGAGTTAGTGCTGTAGATTTAGATCCCATAACTAATTATGTTATTCCTCAAAATGTAAGCCAAGAGACTGGTTTCTTTGAAATAATTTTTGACTTAACAAATACCGGAGTAGCAGGAAATTTAAATTTCAGTGAGTCAGAATTAAGTACCGGCTCTTTATCTTTTAATGATACCACTATAGGTGCCTCTTCTACAGAGACAATAAGAGCAATAGTTACTTTTTCAACTTCATTTTCCGGCACTATTTCAGGAG
>VGKR01000027.1 GCA_016866915.1 Candidatus Pacearchaeota archaeon | reverse complement strand
AAGAAATTTTTTATTGAAAAATAATTTTGTTGAAGTTACAACTCCAACTCTTCAGCCAATTGCTGGAGGAGCTCTTGCCAAACCGTTTAAAGCTTATTACAATGCCTATAAAGAAGATGTTTATTTGAGGATAGCTCCTGAACTTTATCTTAAAAGATTAATTGTTGGAGGATTTGAGCGGGTTTTTGAATTTGCGCAGTGCTTTAGAAACGAGGGAGTAGACTGGAGTCATAATCCTGAATTTAATATACTTGAATTTTATTATGCATATATAGATTATGAAGACCTAATGAAATTTACAGAAGAGATGGTGTGCAATGTAATCAATAAAATAAACAAAAAAATGGAAATAAAAATTGAAGATAAGATACTAAAAATAAAAAAGCCATTCAAAAGAATAACTTTTGAAAAACTAACAAAAGGCAAAATGAGTGATGAGATATTTAAAGAGGAGATTAAGAAAATTAAAGAGCCGACTTTTGTAATTGACCATCCTTTTGAGATGTCTCCTTTAGCAAAAATAAAGGATGAGAAGACTGTTCAAAGATTTCAATTAATCATTGGAGGTTTGGAAATAGTGAATGCTTATTCTGAATTGAATGACCCTCTTGAACAGGATGAAAGATTTAAAGAACAAGTAAGAAGAAAAGAGGAAGAAAAACACGAATATGACAAAGATTTCATTGAAGCTCTAAAATACGGAATGCCTCCAACAGGAGGATTTGGGTTGGGAATTGATAGATTAACTATGCTTTTAACAGGCTCTTCTTCAATACGAGATGTAATATTATTTCCATTTATGAAACCGGAGAAAGAAAATGATAAATGCTGAATTTGTAGATATTTTTGGATTTTTTGGATTTCTAATTTTATTGATTATTGGAGTTTCTTTATTAAAAATAGTTAGAAAAAGGGCAATTGTCCTGATAATCATAAGTGGTTTTGGCTTAATCGTAGATGGTTATATTGTATTAACTAATTTTATTTTATAAAATGGATTCTCTTCCTATAAATCGCAATTCAGCACTTGAGCTTTTGGAAAAACACAATTTAGCAGGACAGGATTTAATTCATTGCCTGGAAAGCGAGGCGGTTATGCGAGAATTAGCCAAGCATCTCGGCGAAGATGAGGATTATTGGGCTATGCTTGGATTAGTTCATGATATTGATTGGGGCATTACAAAAGACAATGTCTCAACCCACTTGACAAAAGCACCGAAAATTTTGGGAGATGCGAGTTTTGATGAAAAATTTATTCAGATTGTTTTAAGTCACGGATATGGTTTTGATGAGCTTCCGCATCTTAAGAATGAAATAAGAAAAGAAAAAATTGAACATGCTTTGGCTGCATCTGAAACAATTACAGGATTAATTCATGCTTATGCTTTGATGAGGGGAAATAGAATAAACGACATGGATGCGAAAGGCCTTAAGAAGAAATTCAAAGATAAGACTTTTGCTGCAAAAGTTGACAGAAATATAATCCAAGAGTGTGAAAAACTTGGATTAAGTCTTGAGGAATTTTTTGAAGTGGCTATAGAAGGAATTAAAAAAATAAAAGAAGAGGTTGGATTGATTTAGTAAAAAATTTAAATAGAGATTATTTACAAAAAACATGGCATTGATAATAAAAAGCAACATAAGAAAAACCGTAAAAGAACTTGACAAGGAGAATTCAATTTCAAGTGTTGCAGATGAGGTTGAAAGAGCACTTGAAAGAAAAGTCGAGGAAGTTTTGATTGATGCAATTAAAAGAGCAAAGGCAAACGGAAGAAGAACTCTTCAAGCAAGGGATTTGTAAAATAATTATTTTTTGTAACAAAATTTATAAAGTTGATTTTAAATAATATATTATGGTCAAAAAAAGAGATAGATTTAGGGAACAATCTAGAAGGGTCGAGAAAGAAATAAAAAGATTTATTGGTAAAAAATATGATACTCCTATAAAAAATGAAATTGTTGCAGAAAATTTAGGGGGCGAACGTAAACTTTATCGAAGAAAACAGAATGAGGCTGGGGAAGAATATGAAAAATGTTTTGGACTTACTTGTGATGGGCTTGGATATGGACCTTATGGGATATTTCACCAAGTTAGCAAACAGGGATTGGAATATAATCCCTTTGGAGTTTATAAATCTCTTATAAAATCTGGAGAGTGCTTTGAAGAAGCTGGAGCGATAAGAGAAGCAGAAGTAGCATATAGGTTGGCTTTAAGAACAGGAAAAAAGCTCAGCGAAGACAAAAGCTTGCCTGACAAAGCTAACGAAAGGGGGATGTCATTTATAACAGGAGATTTAGAAAAATTATCAGAAGTCCAAGACGGATTAAACGCAAAAATTTCAGAATTAAGAACAAGAAGAAGGGCGGGTAATTCTTCTGTAACTGTTGCAATTTTGGGGGTTCTGGGGGGGATATTTTTTTTATCAACTAATATAACGGGAAACGCAATTGCAAATATCGGTCAAGGTTTTGGGAACATATTAGGAACGGCTCTTCTTTTTATTGGATTGGTTGCGGGATTTTTTTGGTTAAAATATTATAAAAGATAATCATTTACAACATACGGCCCATTATTTTTCTAATAAAAATATTTTATTCTTGTCTTTAAATTAGAGTCTTGATGAATTTTGTATTTCACATAACAAATTTTTAACGAAATTTTAAAATTCAAAAAATATAAAAATAATGCATGTCTTATATCAAAATGGCTAAAAATAAATTTCCAGTTTTGGCTGTAATTATTCTAGTGTTTGCTATAACATGGTTTTTGAGGGAATTAGGATATTTAGCTGTCAGAATTCCGTGGATTCCAGTTATTCTTGGAATAATTGCAATTGGAATGATTTTTAATAGATTTAGAAGTTAAAAACTCTGTTTTTTAGAAATTTTTTAAGATCAGAACGAGCTTCATCATATTTTTTATCATCTTCTAATAAAGAGCAGAGTCCGGCACTTTTTCCCAAAATAAAACCGATTGGGATTCCTTTTTCTTTAAGCAAGATATAGGAGCCAGAAGAATCAAATTCAAATCTTTTAGAAGCTCTAATATCTGAAGTAATTATTCTTATCTCATCTGGATACAAAAGAGGATAAATCATTATGTGTTCTTTTATTGCGTATTGACTGATTCTTAGAGAATTTGTTTTCATAGCATAAAAAGCGCGAGTTAAGGTTTATAACTATTATTGTTTTGATATATATAATGAAGAAAGACAATAAAAATTCTATTCGCGGAAAAAAGAGCCGTGCTGCTGGTGCAAGATTTGAATTAAGAGTAAGAAGTGAACTTGAAAAACAAGGATGGATTATTGATAAATGGACAAATAATGTAGATCTTGATGAAAAAAAATTAATTAAATCAAAAAGAAAATTTAATCCCTACAGTAAAATTCTCGGCATCGGGACCGGCTTTCCCGACTTTATCGGAATAAGAAGAAAAAGCACTAATTATGATGTTATTGGAATAGAAGTAAAAGGAAATGGCTGGCTTGACAAAATCGAAAAAGAAAAATGCGAATGGTTATTAACTAATAAAATATTTTCAAGAATTCTTATTGTGAAAAAAGGAAAAAAGCGGGGAGAGATAGAATATATTGACTTTGCGAAGAAATATAGATAAAGAAATGCAATAAACTTTAAATTCTGGTTTTTGTTGGGGATTTTTATTATGAAAACTATATTGATTGTTCTTGCTATTTTGCTGATTTCAATGATTTCAGCACAGAATATTGAATTAAATTATCCTGAAGAAGTTTATGTAAATGAGGAATTTTCTTTTAAAATTTCTTTATTAGATTTTGAGACTGGAACTTATGATGTAAAAATTGATATTTTTGGCGAAGGAAATCGGATTTCTAGAATTTTAGATGGTGAAAATTGGAAATCAACTTATTATTATCTGACTAATGCTATTTCAAATGATGAAGAAAAAGAATTTACTTTAAAAATAGAAAATTATGTTGGTGTTGCAGATATAGAAATAAAAATAAGAAACTCTGAAACAACAGTTGTTAAGACTTTTAGTGATTATGACATTAAGTCAATTCAGGGAGGATATTCTTCAGAAGAAACTCTGGAAGAGGAGGAAGAGCAAGAAAATGAGACAGAAAATGATGAAGCAATTTCTTCTGTAAATCCAAATGAAATTAATGTTATTTCAACATCAATTAGTGAAAAAGAAAATGCAGAAGAAGTTCAAACTCTAGTTTTGAATCCAAAAGATATAAAAAGCGAGGAGAACTCGGAAAAATTAAAGAAAATTTATCCGCTTTATGGCTTGATATTATTTTCTTTCTTACTTGCAATATTATTTTGGGTAAGAAAAAAAGGGAATAAAAATGAGTTTTAGCAATTCCGACATAAATGCATTACTGATTATTGAAATTCTAGGAAGACCTCCTAAGCATCTCGTTGAAACTCTTAAAAATATGATAGAAGAGATGAGTAAGGAAAAAGATATTGAAATTGTTTCAAAAGACATAAAACAACCAGTGCTAGTAAAAGATTCAAAAGATTTTTACACAACCTTTGCAGAAATTGAAGTTAAAGTAAATGAAATCTCTCGGCTTGCTTATCTAATGTTCAAATACATGCCTGCTCATCTTGAAATTATCTCTCCTGAAAATATTTATTTGACAAACAACAATTTTAATGAAGTATTTAATGAAGTGTTAAGAAGACTTCATGCATATGATGAAATTGCAAGAGTTCTGCAGGTTGAAAACCAAAAATTAGCAATAAGACTTAGAGAATTAGAAGGAAAATCTAAGGGAAAAAATATTCCAAAAGAAGAAAATTTCCAAAAAGAAAAGAGTTCTAAAAAGAGTAAAAAATCTCCTAAGAAATAATTATTTCTTTCCCTTACCTATTTTTAATAAGTCAATTTTGGGCCTTACTCTTTTATATTTTTTAAAAAACCAAACTAAAAATATAATCACAATTCCAACCAAACTCCATCCAATTATTTTTCCTGTATTGCTCTTTGGAGGTGATTCGCAAGTTGCAAAACAACAAATTCCTTCTTTAGTTGGTAATGAATCTCCTGTGCATTTCTCACCCTGAGCACAAACAATTCCCTCTAATTCAGAACAGGTTGTTAAAATTGTTTCATCTTCAATTTCTTCATCTTCTTCTTTTATTTCAGGAATATAATCTTTTATAAATGAAATATTTAAAGTGAAAAAGGTTTCAAAATCCTCTGCTTCTGCATATATTTTTCCTTCAACTATTTCTTCTTCAGAACCTGATGCAATAGAAATTTCTATTTTTATCGCTTCATCTGTAGAAAAATCTTCTATTTTCAAGGGTGAAATTTCAACATAGGGTTCCAGTGAAGATGAAATGAAAAGAGAAAGATTTTCAATTTCTTTTCCAGAATTTTTAAGATAGATTATTCTTTTAGTGCTTGAATCAGTAGCCAAAGAGACATCTGCGCTTCCAGGTTCAAATGAAAAATCTATTCTTTCGAGTTCCTCTATTTTTTCAGGAAGATATAGAAAAAATGGGACATTGTAAGATGTCTTATCTGAAGTTAATTCTATTTTCTCAAAAGAACTTTCTTCTGTATTTAAGTTAAAATATATTTTTTTAATTTCTCCAGATTTAAGCTCTACAGAACTATTCGAATTTAGAATTGAAGGTGTTTTTATAGAGATTGTTATTCTTTCGTTCTTCAGATTTTGAACCTCAAGAAAAAAATTCTCCGAAGTAATCAAACATCCAGGATTTACAGAAAAATCTGCGATTTTCTCTGTGATTGTAAAATTTCTTCTAATTTCTTCTTCAATTATCTGAGTTCCC
>VGKR01000026.1 GCA_016866915.1 Candidatus Pacearchaeota archaeon | reverse complement strand
AGATAAAGAGAGAATAATTGAAAGATTACTTAAAAAATTAGGTTTAAGATCTTAATTCTGCATAAAAATTATGGAAAATATAAAATTCTCGGATTGGAATAAATTAGATTTAAGAGTTGGTAAAATTCTTAAAGCAGAGAATATTGAAGGAGCAGATAAACTTTACAAAATTAATGTGGATTTAGGAAAAGAAAAAAGAACTTTAGTTGCAGGATTAAAACCTTACTACAAACCAGAAGAACTAAAAAACAAAATCTGTATTGTTTTCACTAATCTTGAGCCAAGAAAAATTAAAGGTATTGATAGTCAAGGAATGATTCTCGCAGCAGTTAGTACGGATGAAACCTCTGTAAAACTTCTCCAGCCAGATAGAGAAATAGAATTAGGAAGCCGAATAAGGTAAATAAAGAAATTAAAAAATAAATAATTCTGAATTAAATTTTAATTTTCAAGAATAATAATTAAATAATAAATTAATTACATCAATGGGTGTCCATAACAAAAGTGCGGTTCATGGGTATAACAACCCGCGGGAACTGCCGGATTTGTACATTCATAGTATTCTTCTCCGTCTGGGCAAATTCCAGGCACATCTCCACAATCATCTTCATTAATCCATGCATAGGTTCTTATATCATACCAAGCATAATTATTCAAATTTGTTCTCATGCAAACACTAAGAGAACTTCCTTGCTGACCTTCAGAAACACAATAACTACTTCTATATCGCATTAATCCCTGATTAGTTGAATTACAATTATCAGCTGAATTAGTAACAATCATTTTTATATTTACCAACCCACTCCCATCTCCATAAAACATGTTTGCTCTTATGCTTCCATTTACATCTAATGTTGCTTCAGGAGTAGTCATTCTTATTCCAACTCTATCTGTATTGGAATTAACAAACAGAGTGCTTGTGTCAACAGTTAGATTTTGTGTAAGAATTGTGTTTCCGACAACATGAAGTCGAGAAGTTGGACTTGTTGTTCCAATTCCAACATTTGTTCCTGTATCATAAATTATCGAGTTTCCAAGTGAACTTGTCCCTGTCCATTTTGAAATATAATTAGTTGTGCCACTTCCCGTAAGAGTTCCTGTTCCGCCACTTGCTTCTGCACAACTCCACCAATTAGAACTTCCGCCATCATATCTTAAAAAATATCCAGTAGTGCATCCAGAAGGAGCACCTATGCTTTGAATATTATGTCCTGGATTTGGAGTTCCAGTAAAAGCCCAAACAAGAACACCTGTCAAAATCAGAGCAAATCCAGCTATAATTGTATATGAAAGTCTATTAGAAATTTTTTTTCCTAAGATTGAATTCCCTCTTTTTTTGTGCACCATCTTCTTTAATTAATGAACAAAAAAGAGTATTTAAATATTTTTGTCTTAAAAACACTTTATAATTTTTTAAATAGAATTTCGCTTTTTCTTATTTTTTTAATATCAAGGCATTTCTTTATATCTTCAAATTTAAGATCAAATCCAAGAGTTTCGGATATTTTTTCCGAAGCAGAAGGAATAAACGGCCAGAGTAATATTGCTATTACTCTTAGACTGTCTAAAATTTCATAAATTTGTTTCTTGTTTTTTGTCTCCCAGATTTTATTTTTTTGTATATACTCATTGCAAATATCAAGAAATGCAAAAATTTCATTAAGAACCTTATCAAATTCATAATTATCAAAAAGGATTTTTATCTGCTTTAATTTAAGTTTTTTCAAAAGCTTATTCTCTGTTTTTTCAATTCCGTATTTTTCTGCAAGAGCTGTTGCTCGAGAAAACAGATTTCCTAATTTATTTGCAAGCTCATTGTTATGGCGGTTGACTAAAATTTCCTCAGAAAAATCTCCATCTTGCCCAAAAACAAAATTTCTACAAACATAATATCTAATTGAATCAGCTGAATATTTTTCAACAAGAATTTTAGGAGAAATCACATTTCCAAGAGATTTTGAAATTTTATTTCCATTAAAAGTTAAAAATCCGTTTATCAAAATTGTTTTAGGAGGCTTTATTCCTAATGACAAAAGCATCGCAGGCCAGATAACACAATGAAACCATCCGTTGTCTATTCCAAGAATTTCGACATCAGCAGGCCAAAATTTTTTAAATTTCTTATCGTCAGGCCAGCCAATTCCAGTTATATAATTCAACAATGCCTCATACCAAACATAAACAATTTTATTTTCATCCAAGGGGAAGTCAATTCCCCAAGAAACATTTTCTTTAAGTCTAGTAATATTCAAATCATTCAAACCTGCTTTTACTCGATTAATAATCTCGTTTCTTCTAAACAAAGGCAAAATGTATTTCTTATTTTTTTCATAAAGTTCTAAAAGTTTTTTTTGATATTTGCTAAGTTTAAAGAAATAAGCTTCTTCTGTCAAAATTTTTATTTCCTTGTGCGGATGAAATTTGCATTTTCCATCAACCAAATCTTTTTCAGTGTAATAAGCTTCACAATCCTCGCAATATAATCCTCTATATTGTCCCTTGTAAATATCTCCTTTTTTATGCATCAATCTGATAAATTCTCTAACCCTTTTCTTATGGTCTTCTTCTGTTGTGCGAATAAATCTATCAAAATCTATATTTAACAACTTCCAGGAATTTTCAAATTTAGGAGCTAACGAATTCACAAATTCCTTAGGTGTTTTTTTATTTTCAGCAGCGCTTCTTGCTATTTTTTGTCCATGCTCATCTGTTCCAGTTAAATAAAACACTTCTTTTTCCTGAAGCTTGCTCCATCTAGCTAAAACATCAGCTATTATTTTTTGATAAGCATGACCTATGTGTGGCTCTGCATTAACATAATCAATTGCAGTTGTTATGTAAAATTTATTTTGCTTTTTCATAACATCTGAAGAAAAAACAAATATAAAAAACTAACTAAAAGAATCATTCTGAAAGAAGAGATGTCTGGACGCTATCTTTTGATTTCCCCAGGGCATAACCCATATAAGAAATCGCTTCATATATTTTTGCAGCATTTTTCCGATTCTCGTTAAGAACCTCTTGAATAATGTCTATATAAACACCTGCTAAAACTTCTCCTCCAAATTCCAAATAAGCTCTTCTTGCGCTTCTATGTTTGTCAATAAGCTCTTGAAGCTCTTGCCCATATTCTGGATATTTCTGCTTAAATTCTTCGATAGCAAGGTTAATTTTTCTCGCCCAAGAAATAGCTTCATCATCCCATCCTAATTTTAATACTAACTTAGAATTCTTTGGAAGTCTTGTCTTGGGTTTGTTTTTTAATTTAGTTCCAATTTCTTCCCTAATTTTTTCAAAGCGCCTTCCAGTTCTATCACTAAAACTTCCTGTAGTGCTTGTTAATTCCTTAAGAACAATAAGTTTTTCTGTTTCTGCTTCAAGAGTCTTTGTCATTAAAATTCCAATAAATCAGTATATATAAGAATTTATAGAATTTAACATATAAATTTTCTCAGAAAATTATTTAAAGAAAACCTTATTGTGTCAGGCATGTTTAAACGAAAAAAATGCAAAAATTGCGGAAAAAGAATAAATGACAAATTTAGTTTCTGCCCTGCTTGTGGAAGTTCCATAAGAAGTTCAAAAGATTATGGAATGCTTGGAAGAGGAGATTTAGAAGATCCTTTTGAAGTATTTGACAAAAATATGTTTGGAGGAATTAGTGGAAAAATGCTTAGTAAAATGCTAAGTGGAGCTATGAATATGCTTGAAAAAGAAATTCAAAGAAATGTTAAAGAAACAAACAATATTCAAAAAACAAATTTTGAATTATATATTAACGGAAAAAGAATAAATCCCCAAGAGATAAAAGTTACAAAAAAATTAGTTCCTCAGGAAGAAAATAAAAAAATAGAAAATTTTAAATTTGATAAAAAAACCCAAAAGAAATTTCCAAATCTTCCAAAAGAAGAACCAAAAACAAGCATAAGGAGATTTTCAGATAAAATTGTTTATGAAATAGAGATGCCTGGAGTAAAATCAATAAAAGACGTAGCTATTTTTCAGCTTGAAAACAGCATTGAAATAAAAGCATTAGCAAAGAATAAGATCTTTTACAAAATAATTAAAGTTAGTCTTCCTATAAAAAAATATAATTTTACACAAGAAAAACTACTTCTTGAGCTTGACGCAAAAGATTAAATGAGCCTGCACGGATTTGAACCGTGGACCCCTACCTTTCTGAATCCAACAGGATTTAGCACATAAACTTGTTTTTATGTATCAGAGTAGTGCTCTAACCAGGCTGAGCTACAGGCTCATAGAAAGCAAAAAGATATTGACTATTTATAAGTTTTATCAGTCAACCCTAATCTTTAAAAAGCGATTTTTTCTCAATACACTATGTCAAAAGGATTATATGCTCAAATAAGACAAGCTTGGAAAAAGCCAGATAAAAAAATACTTAGAGAGAGAATGATAGAATGGAGAAAAAGCCCCGTAATTGTAAAAGTTGAAAAACCATTAAGATTAGATCGCGCTCGTTCTTTAGGTTATAAAGCTAAGAAAGGATTTGTAATATCTCGGATAAGAATTATAAGAGGAGGTCATAAAAGACCTAGACCAAATAAAGGCAGAAGAAGTAAGCGCCTTCACACAAGAAAAAATCTTAGAATGAATTATCAGTGGATTGCAGAGCAAAGAGTTGCTCGAAGATTTGCAAATCTTGAGGTTCTAAATTCATATTTAATCGGAAAGGACGGAGTTCATTATTTTTATGAAGTTATTTTAGTGGACCCGCAAATGCCTGAAATAAAAAATGACAAAACAATAAATTGGATAACTAAATTAGAAAATCGAAAAAGGCCTTTCCGGGGAATCACAAGCTCTGGAAAAAAAGCAAGAGGATTAAGAAGCAAATCTCGGCAGATAAAAACAAGGCCAAGTCTAAGGGCAAGAGGAAGATTTGGAAAATAGAATAAAAAATAAACAACCTTAAAAACTTCTTTTTCTTATAAGCGATTATAAAATGAGGTATCAGGAATTAGCTAAATTTTACGAAGAAGCAAGTAGCACAACTAAGAGACTTGAAAAAATACAAATTCTGTCTAAATTTTTAAAGCATCTTGAGGAAAAAGACAGAGATATTCTATATCTCTTATTAGGTGAAATTTATCCAGATTATGATGAAAGAAGAATTGGAATAAGCAGCCAACTTGCAATAAAAGCAATCTCAAAAGCAACAGGTACTTCTGAAAAAGATGTGGTTGCTTCATGGAAAAAACTTGGAGATTTAGGAAAAGTAGCAGAAGAATTAACTAAAAAAAAGAAACAATCTACTTTGCAACAAAAAATTCTTACAACAGAAAAAGTTCTTGAAAATTTAAGAAAGCTTCCAGGACTTCAAGGAAAAGGAACAGTTGGAAAAAAATTAGCATTGATAACAGAACTTCTTACATCTGCATCAACTATTGAGGCAATTTATCTTATAAGAACACTTATTGGAGATTTAAGAATTGGACTTAAAGAAAGCACAATAAGAGATGCACTTGCAGCTGCATTTTTTGATTCAGATAAAAATGCAATAAAAATAATTCAAAATGCAATAGACAACTCAAATGATTTAGCAGCTGTTTTTGATGTAGCAAAAAAAAGAAATTTAAGAGAATTTAATAAAATTTCTCTTCAGGTTGGAAAACCGATAAAAGTTATGCTTGCACAAAAAGCAAGAACAATAGAAGAAGCATTTGAAGCTGTTGGAAAACCCTGTGCAGTAGAATACAAATATGATGGTTTTAGGCTTTTAATTCATAAAAAAGATAATAATGTGATGCTTTTCACAAGAAGATTAGAAAATGTAACAAAACAATTTCCAGAAGTTATTGAATATGTAAAAAAATATGTTAAAGGAAATTCATTTATTCTTGATACAGAAGCTGTTGGATTTAATAAAAAAACAAAAGAATATCGTCCATTTCAGGAAATAAGCCAAAGAATAAAAAGAAAATATGATATAGAAAAAATCCAAAATGAATTGCCTATAGAAATTAATGTTTTTGATATTATTTATTACAATGGAAAATCTTTAATTCATACTCCTTTCGAAGAGCGAACTGCAGTAATAAAAAAAATATTGAAAAATTCACCTTGCAGAATTATTTGCGCAAAACAAATAATAACCTCAGATGAAAACGAGGCAAAAGAATTCTACAAACGCGCTTTAAAAGATAATCAAGAAGGAGTTATGTTTAAGAATCTAAAGACAGAATATCAGCCAGGAAGCCGTGTCGGACATATGTTAAAAGTAAAGCCTGAAGAAAAAGATTTGGATTTGGTAATAACTGGCGGAGAATATGGAAAGGGAAAAAGAAAAGGTTGGCTTTCAAGTTTTATTCTTTCTTGCAGAGACAAGAATAAGAAATTTTTAGAAATAGGAAAGATGGGAACAGGCATAAAAGAAAAGTCAACAGAAGAATCAAAAATAGGAATCTCATTTCACGAATTAACTGAAAAACT
>VGKR01000025.1 GCA_016866915.1 Candidatus Pacearchaeota archaeon | reverse complement strand
ATACAGATTCATAAGCATGATTAACATTTCTATATGCAGAACCAGCTAAAGCACCAACTAATGCTCCGGTGACCAACCCTGCTTTCAAATATCTTGTTATTCTACCCATTTTATTACTTCTTCCTTTCCCTCTCCAATCTTCTTCGAATGTCTTTTGCTTTTATTACGTCTCCTTTTTGTTCAGAAATCTCCGCTACGACCTCACTCTTGAGTCCAATCTTCTCCGCCAACTTCTCTGCATTACCAAACATCTCCTTCTTCATATAACCCTCAAGTATCTTAGATAGAATTTCTTTATTTCCTAACTTCTCCGCCAATTCCTCTGCCCAACCAAACATCTCCTTCTTCATATAACCCTCAAGTATCTTAGGCAGAATTTCTTTATTTCCTAACTTCTCCGCCAATTCCTCTGCCCTAAAAAACTCATTCTCCTTCATATAACCCTCAAGTAATTTTTCCTGTGCTTTTTTCCCAATCTTCTCCGCCAACCTCTCCGCATCATTAAACCACCTTTCCTTCATATAACCCTCAAGTATCTCAGGCAAAATCTTTTTATTTCCTAACTTCTCCGCCACCCGCTTTGCACTAAAAAACTTCTTTTCCTTCATATAATGATCAAGTATCTCAGGCAAAATCTTTTTATTTCCTAACTTCTCCGCCACCTTCTCTGCCCTACCAAACTCCTTTTCCTTCATATAATGATCAAGTAATTTTTCCTGTGCTTTATTTCCCAACTTCTCCGCCACCTTCTCCGCTTCATCAAAATGCCACTCCTTTTTCATATAACACTCAAACAATATTTTCTGTCCTTCTTTTCCCATCTTCTTCGCCAACCTCTCAGCACCATCAAACCTCTCCTCCTTAATATAACCCTCAAGTATCTCAGGCAAAATTTCTTTATTTCCCATCTTCTCCGCCAACTCTTCCGCATCACTAAACTCCTCTTTCCTCATATAACCCTCAAGTAAAATATTGTAGATTTCTTTTTTGGTTTCAGGAGCAAGCAAACCTTTTTTTTCAAGAATTTTAGAAAGATATTTCGCCTTACCTTCTTTTGTTTTTAATCCGTCGAGATGAGACATGACTTCTTCTTTAGTCATATATCCCCTTTTAGTACTCTCTTTTTTTGGCATGGAATATTAAGGAAGAAGATATTTTTAAAGTTAATTGTGTTGATTTATTTTAGTGTCTTCTAATGCTGATTTTTGGATTTTTGAATTATTTTTTGTTTTCTAATATGCTGATTACTTTTTCTCTGTATCTCTCTGCTTTTTTTTGCAAATCATCCAATTCTTTTCCAGAAACCATTTTTCTTTTTTTATGCTCTATTTTCTTAAACAATAAAATTATATTCTTTACATTTCCATAATCATCTTTGCTTAATACACCTGTTTTCACAAAATATTTTTCTAGGTATTTTATTGTTTCTCTTTGCGTGCAGTAGATGCCGTGTTTTTCAATCAGCAATGCTTGAGAAAGATCCAAAACAGCGCAATAAATATTATCAAGAACTTTATATTTAGTCATATCAATTTTTTTAAAATAATCCTTTATACCGTCAAATCTTTTTTTTAGACTTTCATCTGTGGTCAAAACCCGCCCCTCTTCTATTAATTCTTGAAGAGGGTCTAAAAATCTTCCAGGGTCATAAAGAATTTCTGATTTTGACAAATTTAAATACGAATTTTTATCTCCGCTAATTATTTTCCCCAAATAATTTTGAAAAGAAATGACATTAAATTTAATCTTAATATCCTTGCAGTAATCATATATCTCTTTAGATTTTGAATTTACAATTAACAAAATTCCATCTTTTTCAAATAGAATTGAAATAATTTCTTTTTTATATTTTTTTATAATCTTACTTAATATTTTTTCTATACCATAATCTTTCAACACTTTTTCCGCAGGAGTATTATTTTCTTTTCTTGTCATTTTATTCTAGCAAGATTCTGCCTAGTTCTTTTGATGCAATTCCATTTATTGAGTTTTTTATAAAGTTTGATTCAAGGGCAAAGCCCAGACTTTCTGCACTTCCAACTTTGAAATTATTTATTCCTATGGCCAAGCCTTTTTTATTTATTAATGGCCCTCCTGAATTTCCGGGATTTAATGCAGCATCTGTTTGTATATATGCTTCTATTTCATTTAATCCTTCTCTGTGCACAGCTGAAACAATTCCCTGAGAAACAGAAAACTGAAGTCCTAAAGGATTTCCAATCGCAATTACTCTTTCTCCGATTTGCACACTATTTGAATCTTCTAGCTCTAAAGGGTTATAATATGTTCCCTCAATTTTTAATAATGCCATGTCAAATGTGCTATTATAACCAACAAAATCTGCAGAAATTATGTCTTGTTGATATGTAACCACTCTTATATTTGGAGCTAATCTTCCAAGATTATCTGCTAAAACATGGGCATTTGTCACTACAAATCCTTCTTCGTGGATTATAAATCCAGATCCCTGTCCAAAATCTGTTTTTATCGTAACTACAGATGGAATAACTGTTTCAATTATTCCTGAAAAATCTTCTCCAACAGAAGCTTTCAAATAACTAAATTCCTCTGAGATAATTCCTAATTTCGAGCTTGTTTGCTTAAGTTCTTCTTTAATTGAAATCAAACCCTCTGATAATGAACCAATATCTGATTTTGTTTCTAATCTTAAATCATTTATCTGCTTGTCAAATACATTATAATGAAACTCTTGTCGAATGAAAATCATATATGTGAATATGCTTAAAGTTACCATTAAAATAAGAATTAAAGAAGTAAAACTTCCGATAATCCATCTGTGATGTCTCTTTAATTTTACATGATGAATTTTATGTACTTTAATTTTCTCTGGCATTTAAATATTAAAATATTAACATATAAAAACCTAACTTATTTTTTATTTGAAAGAGCTAATAAAGGCTCGTAGGTCAATGGATAGACCCTTCGGCTTCGGACCGAAAAATGAGGGTTCGAATCCCTCCGAGCCTATCGAATGAAATAAGACAGCTCGGCATTTCGTTAGAAATTTCCGAGCCTATCTGAATTATGGATAAAAAGAGGAATTTTCTTTCAGCTGCATTTACTTTAACAGGAACAATAATTGGAGCAGGAATACTTGGACTTCCTTATGTTTTTGCAAAAGCTGGATTTGTAATCGGGTTGTTCTGGCTGATTTTTCTAGGTTTAACTCTTATTTTTGTAAAACTTTGTCTAGGTGAAATCATACTAAGAACAAAACAGACACATCAGTTACCTGGTTATGCAAATAAATATCTCGGTAAATGGGGTGGAAGAATTATGTTGATTGCAATTATTTTTGGGATTTATTCTGCTCTTTTAGCTTATTTGATTGGAGAAGGGCAAAGTTTATCCCAGCTCTTTACAGGAGGAATTGAATATTCCTTAGTTTTTGGAATTGGCTTCTGGGGAATTATGACTTATCTTTTAAAAGGCGGACTTGAAAGATTAAAAAACATTGGATTTTTCGGAGTTATTGTTGTTATTATAATTATAACTCTTGCCTTTTTTATACTTTTACCTGATGTGAGGATGGAAAATGTCAATACAATAAATTCTACATATTTTTTTCTTCCTTTCGGAGTTGTTTTTTTCTCTTTGCTTGGTTTTAATGCTATACCTGAACTAAGAAGAGAAATTGGAAAAGACAGAAAAATTTTGAAGAAAGCAATACTTCTTGGTGCGTTAATACCACTTATTTTGTATTTAATGTTTGCATTTGTTTTTGTTGGTGTTTTGGGAAAAAATGTTGCAGAAATTGCAACACTTTCATTTACAGGTATTTTTGGAAAACTACTTTTACTTTTGGGAATATTTACAATGATGACTTGTTTTTTTATACTAAGTTTTGCCCTTAGAGATTGTTTTATTTTTGATTTAAAAAATAAAAAAATTTCATTTTTTTACGTATCAATAGTTCCGCTTTTACTTTATCTTCTTATTAGTTTTTTTGATTTAGCTGGATTTGTGAAAATTTTAGGATTAAGTGGAGCTATCTCAGGAGGAATAAAGGCAATTTTAGTTCTTTTCATTCATAGAGCAGCTAAAAAGAAAGGCGAAATAAAACCAGAATATTCTGTTAAACTTCCTTGGTTTGTAATTGGATTTTTATGTCTTCTCTTCCTTGCAGGAATTTTATTTGAGATATTTTGATTAATAAAAAGTAAGCATCTCAATAGATTTTTATATCTTTGTTGTTTTGGATTTTCATGGAAAAAATTAATGTCAAACCAGGTGATTATGTTGAGATTATTTTGTTAAAAAAAAGTTATAAAGGTTATTTTTTGGAATTTTCTGAATTCGATAAAAAAATAATTCTCCTTAAGTTAGATACAGGATACAATATTGGCATTAGTAAGAAAGATATTGTAGATATTAAAATTCTGAGAAAATTTCAGGAAAAAACAGAAGAAAAAAATATTCCTAATGATAATAAAAAACCCCATATTGGAATGATTATCACAGGCGGAACAATTGCCTCAAGATATGATGTAAAAACAGGAGGTGTTGCTCCTTTAGTTAAACCAGCTGATTTATTTCGTTTCTATCCAGAACTTTTTGAAAAAGTAAATGTTTCGATTGTTGAAATTCCTTTTATGAAAGCTTCTGAAGACATGGATTTTAAAGACTGGCAAAAAATAGCGCGCTCTGCTGAAAAACTTTTAAATAATCCAAATATAAAAGGAATTATAATTACTCATGGAACAGATACTCTTCATTATACTTCTGCTGCTTTGAGTTTTTTTCTTAAAAAACTGAATAAACCTGTTGTGCTTACATATAGCCAGAGAAGCATAGATAGGGCAAGTAGTGATGCAAATCTTAATCTCCAGTGTTCTGCTTTAGCTGCGATTTCAGATATAGCCGAAGTTATGTTAGTAGGACATGCAACAATTAATGATGATTATTGTTATGCGATGCCTGGAGCAAAAGTAAAAAAAATGCACACTTCAAGAAGAGATGCTTTTAAAATTGTAAATGGAAAACCTTTTGCTAAAATCTACCCTGAAAGAATTGAGATAATTTCTAATTATAGATTGAGAAACAACAATAAAGTAAAAGCAGATGTTAAATTTGAAGATAAAGTTGCATTAATTAAAGTCTACCCGGGGCAGAATCCAGATATATTAGATTATTATGCGCGAAAAAAATATAGAGGAATTATTTTGGAAGCAACTGGTTTAGGGCATGTTCCTGCAAAACAAGCCCGAAAATCCTGGTTAAAAAAACTTAAAGAAATTCAGAAAAAAGGAATTGTGATTTGTGCTGCAAGCCAAACAATTTATGGAAGATTAGATCCTTTGGTTTATTCTAACGGGCGAGAGTTGCTTAAGGCAGGAATTATTTTTCTTGAAGACATGTTAGCTGAAACAGCTTTGGTGAAACTAGGTTATGTTCTGGCCAAAGCAAAGAACAGAGAAGAAGCTAAGAATCTTATGCTGACTAATTTTGCAGGTGAATTTTCAGAAAGACTTGAAAACTGAATAGCAAGAAGATTTATTATAACTCTTTAGGGGTTACAAAAGAAAGATTTAAAAACAAAGCCCTTATTTTATTTTTATGAAAAAGATAAAGAAACTAACCTTTAATCCAAGGACATTAGATGAAGAAATTGTCAAGGATTCTCTAGAAGCTGTTAGTCAATTAGAAAAGAAAGAACCCCTTTATTTAGTTGGAGGCATGGGAATTCAGAGTTATTTTCCAACACTTCTTAGAAGACCGACATCTGATTTAGATTATTCTTTGGTTAGGCCTTTAGGATATCCTGATTTTAGAGAAATGATTAAACCTATCCAAGAATTTTTACAAGATAAAAAATATTCTGTTCAAACGCGAAAAGGTTCTAGTGCATCTATGTTATTTGTTTATGATAAAAAAACAGAAGATGGTTTAGCTATAGAATTTGCAAGAAGAAATAAAAATAATTTTGAAAAAAGGCAGAATATTTTGCAAAGAGAACTTGAAAACGCAAAAGCCAAAATAATTGAAGAAAGAACTAAAACCTATAGGGTAGCCTGCCCAGAGGACCTTGCTATTCCAAAACTTGTCAGATTAATAAATTCACTTGATAGAACTCCTGAACTTGGAGCACTTTTACCAGATAGTTTGAAATCTTTGTCTAATGAAGATATTAAAAAAACACTTAAAAAAATAGCAAATTTAAGAGAAGAAACAATGATAAGTTCCGGAGATGTGGGGTTAGCTGAAAAACTTAGATTTGTTTCTGATTTATATGATGTTCGAGCACTTGCAGAAATTACTGGATTTAATGAGGATTATTTCAATAAAATAGAAAAAGAATGGCTATCAATTGATTCCAAACCAGAACTTAGAGAAAGAATATTTGACGTAACTTTGCCTGGAAGAAACTCTAAATAAATTTTGAATAAACTTAATAAACTCTTCTTCTTTTTTTAGAATATGGTTGAAATCGAGACTAAAAAAGATTATAAAAAACTTGGACTTAAATGCGGACTTGAAATTCACCAGCAGTTAAACAGCAGAAAATTGTTTTGCAATTGTCCTTCT
>VGKR01000024.1 GCA_016866915.1 Candidatus Pacearchaeota archaeon | reverse complement strand
TTTTTGGCATTTTATTCTGAAGCTCCTTCTTCTGCTGGTTCAACTTCTGTTTCTTCAATTTCGATTTTCTTCGCCTCTATTTTTTCAGAAGCCTTGCTCTCAGCTTCTTTTTCTTTTTTCTTTTTTAACTCAATTTCATCTTTTCTTTGTTTTGAAGAATAAATATTAGCTTCAATTAAAAAAAGTTTTTTTCCGAATTTTCCTGTGATTTTTTTTATTTTTATGTTTTCAGCAGGAATTGAGTATTTTGACGAAAGAATCTGCAAAATCTCATTTCTGCTAGGTGTTTTTTCAGAAGAAACAATTCCAGAGACCTCTTTTCTATCAAAAAGAGGATTTTCACGTTCTTCATTAATTTTTAATTCCATTTTGTTTATTTTTTATTATCTTGTTTTAATTGCAAAGTTCCCTTTTGTTTTTAGATTAAGTTTCTTTGCTATTTCTGATTTTTCGGGATTAAGAACAACTATTCTCCCTTTTGAGCTTTCTGTAAATTCTTTTGCATCGCAGTTTGGGCATTTATCTTCTTCGTAGATAGCATTGCAAATTTTACATGCTTTCACTTTTGGCATTTTATTTCTTTTTTCCTCCCTTAGCTGCTTTTGTTTGAATCTTCATTATTTTTGCTGTCTCTCTGTCTTTCTTTAATTGATCTTCTTTAATCCATTCAAGCTTACCTAAATCAGGTTGTCTCATTGTCAATCCGATTTTTGGCTCATCTCTTTTATGACTTACAGCAACAATTCTTAGATGGCACAAATCTCCCTGCTTTAAACTTCTCTTGGAAGCTTTTCCTGTCAGAATATTTGTTTTGCTGAATGTTACATAATCTTCCATTGTTTGGCTTATGTGAATCATTCCTCTCATGACTCCAAGATTTACAAAAGCTCCAAAAGTAGCTACTTCTGATACAATTCCAGAAACAAGTTCATGAAGCTCTGGTTTCCATACTAAAAGTCTAAATTGAGTGCTGTAATAAGCTGCGCCATCTCCAGGAATAAGCACACCTTCACCAACATTTATGACTTCAACAACAGTTATAACTTTTCCAAATTCTTTGTCATAATAATTTGCATAAATTTCTTTTAACTGCCTTTCAACAGCTTCTAAAGTAGATAAACCGAATAGTTTTGGTTCAACTCTTACATGGTCATCTACATCTATTAAATAGAACATATCTACAAAAGAATAAAAAATGGTTTTTAAAGGTTATTATATTATCTCAAGTCTTTTTCTCTTCCGAATAACCAGCAGTGGTTTTTTTATTTTTCTTTTAAGTTCTTCGTCAAGAGTTGCGAGAACTATATTTTTCTGATTTTTCACATATTCTGCCAGACTTTTATCAACATTTGAACTCCCAAGTTTGATTGCTTCGAATTGGTTTTTTTCAAGAATTCTTAAGGCTAATTCTGCGTTTCTTCGGAAATGGAGTTTTTTTCCAGAAACTGCAATTTTTTTTACTTCTTCAATAACTTCTTCCGGAATTAGAATTTTCATTCCTTGAAAAGGAATTTCCTCAAAAAAATCTATTTTCTGTTTGACGCAACTAAGTATAAAATTCGTGTCAAGTATTGCAGTTTTCATTTAATATACAAATAAAAAGAATATAAAAAGTTAACAGTCGAGATCAATCAATCCTAAAATATAAAAACCCTATTTTGCTTTTTGAAGCATGTATGAAAAAGAGAACATTTTGAGTATATTTCAAGAGACAAAAGAGGCTATTCTAAGAGGAGATTCTTCTAGAATAAAAAATTTAAGCAATCGAACAACAAATTCAGCTTCTCTGACTCATGATCCAGATAACATTGCTGCTGCAGTAATAATTTATTCTATAAGCAAAATTATAGAAAGAACAAATTATCAGAAAATTCCAGAGTGGGATAAATTCTACAAGAGTTATCTGAATTCAATTGATAAAATCATAGAAGCTATAAAAAAAGAGAATTATGAAGCTTATCGAAAAGAAATTAGAATTATGAGAAGCGGAATAAGCAAATTTTCCGGAGAACTTGAAAAAAGCATACAAGAAGTATTTCGAAAAGCAAGTATAAACAAAGCTTCAAAAATTTACGAGCACGGAATTTCTATGGAGAAAACAGCTAATCTTTTGGGAGTAACTCTCTTTGAATTAGCAAGTTATGCAGGAGAAAGAGGAATTTCAGATGCTCCAGGAAAACAAAATGTAAATGTTAGAACACGAATTAAATTTGCAGAAGAAATGTTTGAATAATGGCTAATAAAAAATTTTTAAAAAAAACAAAGATTTCTAATGATAATTCTGGACAGCAAAAAGTTATAGTTTTTGATTCAGGTGTTTTGATTAGTTTTTCACTTAATGGAATAACAGAGATAATAGAGGATTTAAAAAAAGATTTTAAAGGAAAATTTCTCATAACATCTGAAATAAAAAGAGAAATAATTGATTTTCCTCTAAAGATAAAAAGATTTGAATTAGAAGCTTTGAAATTAAAAAATCTTTTTGACAGAAATATTCTTGAACCTCCTTCTTCAATTGACATAAAAGATTCAGAGATATTTCAAAAAACAAATGAAATTCTGGATTTAGCAAATAATTGTTTTGTTGGAGATGGAAAAGCTATAAAATTGATTAATGGAGGTGAGGCTTCATGTCTTGCTTTAAGCACACTTCTTAGCCAAAAAGGAATAAAAAATGTGCTTGCAATTGATGAAAGAACAACGAGAATGCTGGTGGAAAATCCTGAAGAATTGAAAAATTTTCTTGAAAGAAAACTTCATGTAAAAATAAAAATCTGTGAAAAAAGTTCATTCTTCTTCAAAAATTTTAAAATTATACGCTCTCCAGAACTTGTTTATGTTGCATACAAAAAGAACCTAATAAAATTAAAAGATAAAAATGTTCTTGATGCTCTTCTCTATGCTGTAAAATTCAAAGGTGCTTCGATTTCAAATGAAGAAATTGAAGAAATGAAAAAACTTGCTAAAGTCAATTAACTTCATTATAGTCAAACTTAAAAATCAGTTATTTCTTATATTTTTGAGGGTCTGTAGTTCAACGATAGAATATCTGCCTCCAGAGCAGAAGAAGGGGGTTAAATTCCCTCCAGGCCCATGAACAAAAGAAAGGGCATGGATTGCAGAAATTTATTTCAATCTCCGTGCCCATTTTTGTTTTTCGTGTTTTGTTGCCCTATGCCAGTAAAAATAAATGTTTAAATACTTCTGGATTTAATCTAAAAAGATACCACAAGAATTGGTGGGTTAATCTTTATAAACTACAATATATTGTATGCTCTATGGATTGTCCTTATTGCGGAAAAAATACCCGCGTTACAGATAAAAGAAAATCTCCTGGGGGAATAAGAAGGCGAAGAGAGTGTCTTAAATGCGGAAAAAGATTCACAACTTATGAAAGAGTTAGCAAAAGTGAACTTTATGTTATTAAAAAAGACAAGAGCCGGGAGAAATTTTCTCGGGAAAAACTTGAAGCAGGAATAGAAAGAGCTTTTGAAAAACGCCCTGTTTCAAAAGAAAAAATTGATAAGATGATAAATGAAATTGAAGAACAATTAATGAAAAGAGGAAAAAAAGAGGTTAGCAGTAAAATAATCGGTGAACTTGTTATGAGAAAAATAAAGAAATTAGATAATGTAGCTTACATAAGATTTGCATCTGTTTATAGAGACTTTCAAGATGTGGAAGATTTTAAAAAAGAATTAGGTGGATTGTGATGAAATTATAGAAATTGCTTCAAATTCATTTTAAAATATATTATAAAACAAATATTAATTTAAAAATAAAAGAGGTTAAAAATTTTAATGGATAGTAAAAAAGGAGCAAGAAATAATTTGGGCATAGAAAAATATTTTTCAGGTTTCTGCGCAGATCCTTATTCAGATTCAAAAGGGATAATTGATTATCAGCCGCGAACAGTTGAGATAAGAGATGATGAAGGAAACACTATAGAAACAGTTGAAGGAGCAATATTTCCAAGTTTCTGGTCACAAAATTCTGCAAACACTGTTGCTACAAAATATTTTAGAAAAGAAGGTGTATTAGAAACAGGAAGAGAAAGAGATGTCAGACAATTAGTAAAAAGAGTTTCTTCTAAAATTGCAGATTGGGGAGTAAAGCAAGGGTATTTTGGTTCAGAAGAGAGAAATATTTTTGAACAGGAAATTGCTGCATCTTCTTTATTTCAATATGGTGCATTTAATTCGCCTGTGTGGTTTAATCTAGGATTAGACAGATATGGACTTAGAAAAAAAGATGAGGGATATACTATATCCAATGGCAGAGTTGTTGAAGTAAAAGATACATATGCAAATCCTCAAATTTCAGCTTGTTTTATTTCTTCTCCAGATGATTCAATAGAAGACATGATTAAAGTAGGGGCTGTGGTTTCTTCTAGAATATTCAAACAAGGTTCTGGAATAGGTGGTTCTTGGGGAAAAGTGAGGTCGCAAGGTGAGCCTATAAGTGGTGGAGGACTTGCTTCAGGTGCATCACGGTTTATGGATGTTCAGGATGCTGTTGGAAGAGTTATAAAATCAGGTGGAAAAACAAGAAGAGCTGCAACAATGCAAGTTATTCCTGTATGGCATCCAGATATGAAAGATATTTTGAAACATAAATTCAAGGAAGAAGAAAAAGCAAGAATCTTGATTGCTGCAGGTTCTCCAAGTAATTGGGAAAGCCACACTACTCAGGATTTAAGAGCACAAAATGTAAATATTTCTATTAGATTAGATGATGAGTTTTGGGAAGCTTATGAAAGAGATGATTCTTATGGAATTAGAAGAGTTTTAGATGGAAAAATAGTGAGAGAAGAAAAAGCAAGAAATCTTCTTGAAATGATTGCATTTGCTGCTTATAGTTGTGGTGATCCCGGAATACAAAATCATACAATAATTAACAAATGGAACACCTGTAAAAACTCAGAAGAAATTTGGGCATCAAATCCCTGCTCTGAATACATGTTTGTTAATAATTCAGCCTGCAATCTGGCTTCATTGAATCTTATGAGATTTCGAAAAAAAAGAGGGAAATCTAATGAAGAAGGAGAATTTGATATAGATTCTTTTTTGAAGGCAGTTGATTTATACATCACAGCCCAAGATATTCTTGTTTCAAAAGCATCTTATCCTACAAAAGAAATTGCAGAGAACAGCCATACATTTAGGCCACTTGGATTAGGTTATGCTAATTTAGGTGCATATATTATGTCTCTTGGATTAAATTATGATTCAGATGAGGCTAGAAATTTTGCAGCTGCAGTAACTTCTTTAATGACTGCAGAAGCTTATCTTCAATCAACAAGACTTGCAGAAAAAATGGGCGCATTCTCAGAATTTGAAAAAAATAAAGGGCCTATGTTAGATGTTGTAAAAAAACATAGAGATTTTTCAAAAAAGATTAATCCAAGAAACGGGCTCGAATCAATTGTCGGAAGAGCGAATCAAATATGGAATGAAGTTGTCGAAAGAGGTGAAAAATATGGATTTAGAAATGCTCAAGTTACTCTTTTAGCTCCAACAGGAACAATTGGATTTATGATGGGATGTGATACAACAGGATGTGAGCCTGCTTTTTCACTTAAATCATACAAGGAATTAGCAGGTGGCGGCTCAATGACAATAGTAAATGAAACAGCTTTGCTTGCATTAGAAAAATTAGGTTATGATGTTTCTAGTATTGAAGAAATTAAAAAATATATTGATGAGCATGGAACTATTGAAGGAAATGATTTACTTAGAGAAGAGCATTTGCCGATTTTTGATTGCGCTATTAGTTCAGGGCATGGAACAAGATTCATAGCTCCAGAAGGACATATAAAAATGCTTGGTGCAATACAGCCTTTTTTATCAGGAGCAATTTCAAAAACAATTAACTGTCCTAACAATACAAGTGTAGATGAAATCAGGAATTTGTTTTATCTTGGTTGGAAATTAGGTGCTAAAGCTTTAGCAATTTACCGGGATGGCAGTAAAGCATCTCAGCCATTAAAAACAAAAAAAGCAAGTAATCTAGAGCTTATTGTAAGAGGACAAAGAGAGGCATTGCCTGCTTTAAGAAATGCAGTAACTCAAAAAGCAAAAATAGGAGATGTTTCTGTGTTCTTTACAACAGGAGAATATCCTGATGGAAGATTAGGAGAATTATTTATTAATTCGCTTGAAAGAGGAACAGAAGTTAATAGACTTTTGAATTTGGTTGCTGTGCAATTTTCAGAAAAATTGCAATATGGTGCACCATTAACAGAAGCTTTAGAAGTATTTGAAAAAGCAGGAGCTTCACAAATTATGGGCCCAACAAATCATATCTTCATACCACAAGTTAAAGGAGTTGAAGATTTCATATACAAATGGATAAGTGCTCATTATCTCGGAGATATTTCTTTTGTTCCAAAATTACCTGAACTTAGGCCGCTTCCAAGTGAATTAAGAATTTATCAAAAAATTCCTAAACTTCATCTAATTCCAACAGTGGCAGGTGAAAAGTTTTATCCAGGTGCTCCAAGTTTAGAGGAAACAATTGAGAAAATCTCTGGAATGAATTATTGGGAAGATTCTGAAGAGGGATTAGATACTCGAAGAACAATTGAAAAGATAAAAAAAACAAGGAAATGGGGAAATTCAGATAAT
>VGKR01000023.1 GCA_016866915.1 Candidatus Pacearchaeota archaeon | reverse complement strand
AATGAAAGGAGGTCAAATGTATAAGAAAATTTTCAGTATTTTTGTATTCTTGCTGTTGCTTTCTATGAGTTTTGCTTTTAGTGTTAGTGCTCAGAGTGCTAATGCAGGTTTAGGTAGCAATAATGGAAATGTAGAAACACAGGCACAAAACAGAACTCGAGTTGAAGATGGCGAACACATTAATTCAGCTGGAGAATTAGTTAGAGTAAGAACCGAAGCAGCTAATAGATATAGACTTGAAGCTGGAGGGATTTCAGCTGAATGCACATGTAACATGACACAAGAGAAAGTTCAGAACAAGACAAAACTCTATGCAGGACTTTCAAATGGAAAAAATGCAGAAATTAAGATAATGCCTGATACAGCTTCAGAAACAGCTTTAGCAAGACTTAGACTAAAAGTTTGTTCTGAAGAGAACAATTGCACCATCGAGCTTAAAGAAGTTGGAAAAAATGAAGAAGACAAGCAATTAGCTTATGAATTAAAAACTCAAAGAAAAGCAAGAGTGTTTGGATTAATTGCAGCAAAAATGCAAGTTAAAGCACAAATAAGCGCAGAAAACGGAGAAGTGCTTAAAGTCGATAAACCATGGTGGGCTTTCATTGCAAGTGAACCAGCAGAAGAATAAGTTTATTTTTTATTTTTATCTTCTGTTAATTTTTTATTTCAAAAAATTATTTGTTAATATATTCCTTATTATATCTTATGTAGAATTATCTTTCAAAACTTGCTTTTTCTTCTTGTAGAATTTTCATAAGTCTTTCAATTCCGCCATTAAAAGTTCTTGGAATTTCAGGTAAATTAAACTGCGGAGGCTGGTAACCTGTGCAATAAATTCTTTTAATTACAGAAAAAGGAATATCTGGGTCTAATTTAACATCAACAGCTCCAAATAAATTATGCCAATAACCATATCCTTCTTTTAAAGAAGATGCCAAACCCTGATAACTATCACAATCTGGGTTTTTTACACAAGAAACACAATAATTCGATAAAATTTCTCTTGCATCACTAACACTTAAACAAGGTGTTAGGGGTGTTTCCCTAAATTCTTTTGGAAGAAATATTTTATCTTTTTTTTCCATTTCAAGATTTAAAAAACTAATTTTTTTATAAACTTATCGGTGATTTCTTGCAAAAATAAGCAATTTTAATTCCAGGAGTGCTTTATGCTTCCCCTAATCACTGGAAAAATTCCTGCAGGAATTCTGTCAATTCTTCCTTCAAGATTTAAAATTCCAATTTTGTCCTGAAAACCCACAGATGTCCTAACCTCATCTGATCTGTTTTTATAATCATTTCTTGAGTAATTAAATAGAATCTTATCTAAAAGCAGAGATTCTGGAAGAGTGTAACTAATATTTGCAGAAGTGGTTGTTAAACCCTCCTGAAATTGCTGAAAAATCCTTAGATTGGTATTTTTGTAGTTTTTTGAAACAGCATAGTTTGCCTGATGCGAAGCAAAATCATAAAAAACATCCACTTCAGCTATATTTGGAACAGATAAATGAGCTTTTCCTTGCATTAAATTATTATTTCCAGCAATAATCTCAACAGAATTTTTTCCTATCTTGTTTCTGAAATTAAATATCCTTCTATTGTTTATAGGATCAATAGAAGCTCCAAAACCAAAATTTCCAACTTCTCCTCCAAATCTAATATTTTTCAAATTCCTATCGCTTGTCAGTTCTCCTCCAGCATACCATTTCATGTGAATTTCTCCTTCTTCTCCAAGAGAATGAGATTTCGAATAAGAAAATTTAACTTCTTCTGGAATAAAAGGCTTATTTTCATTTATTGTTGGTCTGTATCCTCGTCCAGAATTAATATTTATTGTATTTTGAGATTCTTTTTTTATTTTTTCATTAAGATTTTCAAGAGTTTTTTTAAAACTCTCTTCATAATTTTCTGTTAATCTCTCTTGCGAAGTAGTTTTAGCAATTCTTTCTTCTCTATTTGGATGATTTTCAGCATAAATTCTTCCGGGAAAAAATGACATTAAAACAGCTAGAGAAATTATTCCAACCCCTTTTTTAACAAAATTCATTCCGCTTCACTCCGTTATTCAATTATTAATCAATATTATTTTAATTCAAATCTTTAAATATTTTTTTATTGCTAAACTTTTTAAGCTGCAAAACTTTATATTTCTTAAGGAAAAAAAGATGGATGAAAAAAAGAACATAATTGTCCTGAAAGATGTTGCAAAACACTATTCAATGGGGCACACAATAATAAAAGCTGTGAATGGAATTAATCTAAAAATAAAAGAAGGTGACTTTGTAGCGATTATGGGTCCAAGCGGAAGTGGTAAAAGCACAGCTATGAATCTTATTGGAAGTCTTGATGTTCCAACAAAAGGAGAAATTTATCTTGATAACCATAATATCTGCCATTTAAGTGAATCTGATTTAGCTCAGGTTAGAGGAAGAAAAATTGGATTTATTTTTCAGCAATTTAATTTAATTCCAAATTTAACAGCTAAAGAAAATGTTATGCTTCCAATGATTTTTCAGGAAGTAAAAGAAGCTGAAAGAGAAGAAAGAGCTCAAAAACTTTTGGAAACTGTTGAATTAAAAGAAAGAATTAATCATTATCCCTCTGAACTTTCAGGAGGAGAACAGCAAAGAGTTGCTATTGCAAGAGCTTTGGCAAATGATCCTGAGGTTATTCTTGCAGATGAGCCAACTGGAAATCTTGACACTAAAACAGGTGAAAAAGTAATGGATTTTTTGAATAAATTTAACGAAAAAGGAAAAACAGTTGTTATGGTTACGCATGATAATGAATTAGCACAAGGACATGCAAAGATAATTTATTGGCTAAAAGATGGAAAGATTAACAAAATTACTAAAAAAGGGAAAAGTGGTTGGAAAAGCATTAAAAATGGAAAATGAAAACTTATTTTATTTTAGCTTCAAAAAATTTGAAAAGAAAAAAGCTTAGAAGTTGGCTTACTCTTATTGGAATTTTTATAGGAATTGCAGCAGTAGTCTCTTTGATTTCTTTGGGAAACACACTTAAAGCAGCTGTAAATTCACAATTTGATATTGGGGCCAGAGACATAATCAGCGTTCAAGCAGGTGGTGTGGGTTGGGCAGGTCCACCCGGTTCAGCTGTTTCTACTCCTCTTATAGAGGAAGATACAAATGCTATCGAAAGAATTGGCTCTGTTGAATATGCAACATCACGATTAATAAGAACTTTAAAAAGCGAATTTAACGATAAAGTCTCTTTTATCAGTGCAACATCTTTGCCAGACAATAAAAGAATTAGTGAAGTTTTCAGAGAACTTGACATTTCTATAGAAGATTTGGAATATGGAAGATTATTGAGAGAAGGGGAAAGAGGCAAAATAATTATTGGAAATAATATAGCAGATGGAAAAAGAAATGGCTTTGGAAAAGATATTCGAATAAATGATAAAATTTTGTTAAACGATCAAGAATTTAGAGTAGCTGGAATTTTTGAAAGAAAAGGCAGTTTTACTATTGATAGTGTTGTTTTGATGAGTGAAGTTCAATTGAGAGAATTAACAAATCTTACAAATGAAGTTGATTTAATCTCTGTAAAGGTAAAGAATATTGAATTAATTGATTTTACAAAAGAAGAGATTGAAAAATTAATGAGAATTAGAAGAAATGTAAGAGAGAGTGAAGAGGATTTTACTGTTTCTACTCCAGAATCAGCTTTGGCATCTGTAAATCAAATTCTTTTAGGTATTCAGATATTTATTGTAATAATCGCAGCAATATCTATTGTCGTTGGCGCAATTGGAATTGCTAACACAATGGCTACTTCTGTTCTTGAAAGAAGAAAAGAAATTGGTACAATGAAAGCAGTTGGTGCAAGAAATAAGAATATTTTTTACCAATTTCTCGTAGAAGCAGGACTTTTAGGATTGATTGGAGGAATTATAGGAGTTTCTCTTGGAATAGGAATAAGTTATCTTGGAACTACAAGTTTGCATAGTTTTCTTGGAATAACTACAAAACCAAGCATAGATTTTATTTTAATATTTTTATCTCTTATGGGAAGTTTTTTAATTGGTGCGGTTTCTGGAATTATTCCTGCAATGAAAGCTGCAAGGGAAAATCCAGTGGAGGCTATTAGAGGATGATAAGTAAAGAAAGTGTAAAATATTCAATAAAAAATTTAAAAAAAAGAAAAGGGAGAAGTTTGTTAACCATAATTTCTATACTTTTTGGAATTACAACAATTTTTATTTTTGTTAGTTTTGGATTGGGAATTTACAGTTATGTTAATAATTTTGTTACAGGCTCAACAGCAGATAAAATAACAATTATGCCAAAAGGAAGCGGAGTGCCTGGTCTTGATCAGACATTTGCTTTAACTGAAAATGATGTAAGAGCAATCGAAAGAACACCGGGAGTTTATCAAGTAGAAGGAATGAAATGGGGAGTAACAGAAATCTACCAGCCAGGTGCGAGAAAATATGCTTTTGTAGTAGGATATGATCCTGAAAAAACAATGCTGTTAGAGTGGGGAAGTGTGCAAATAGAAAAGGGAAGAAATCTAAAAACAGAAGATAGAGATATGGTTGTTCTCGGATACAATTACATGTTTGATGATAAAATTTTGCCAAAAGGTTTGGATATAAATGATAAAATAAGAATCAATGAAAGAGATTTAACAGTTATTGGATTTTTTTCTTCAATTGGAAATCCTGCAGATGACTCTCAAATTTATCTCTCAAATGATTTCTTCTCAGAACTTTTTCCAGAAGTGGTGGGTTATGGAATGATTCTTGTAAGAGCTGATATTTCTGAACTTGATAGAGTTGTTGAAAACATTGAAAAAAGTTTAAGACAATCTAGAGGACTTGAAGAAGGAAAAGAAGATTTCACTGTTTCTTCATTTAAAGATATGCTTGAAAGTTATACCTCGGCTTTAGACATAATAATTGGTTTTATAGTTATGATTGCGTTAATTTCTGTTCTGGTTTCTGCTATTAATACAGCTAATACAATGGTAACTTCTGTTTTGGAAAGAACAAAAGAAATAGGTGTAATGAAATCAATTGGAGCAAGAAATTCAGAAATTTTCAAATTATTTTTATTTGAATCAAGTCTTCTTGGATTTTTAGCAGGTGTTTTGGGTGTAATTTTAGGAGCAACTCTAACTCTTATAGGAGAAACAATTCTTTTTCAATTAGGATATGGTTTTTTGAAACCGAGTTATTCATTTTGGTTATTTCTGGGATGTATTCTTTTTGCAACAATAACAGGTGCACTTTCAGGCATATTTCCTGCACTTAATGCAGCAAGAACAAATCCAGTAAAAGCATTAAGATACGAATAAAATTTTTTAATATTTAAAGAGGAATCAGGCTCCTAAAAATCTAAGTGCTTCATAAATCAGAAAAGCAGGCCAAACCAGAGCTTTCAAAAAACCTAATATCCCATTCCAGAATCCTGTAGCAGTTGAAATGTAATAAATCACTGCACCAATAAAGCCAAGTCCATAAATAGCTCCTCCTGCATTATTTCCATTCATTTCACATTTATTCTTTTTCATTTAGACTCCTTTTTAAGATGTTTAAGATGTTTTCTTTTCTTATGTCTTTTATAGAACCAATAGGCAATTCCAATAATTACGAAAAGAATAAGCAAAATTGTTGTTGTTCCTATTTTTCCATTTTCACTATCTTTAAGAAGAAATGGCTGGGGATTAAAATTCACATCCTCAAAAGCAATTCTTCTATTGCCTGTTATATCGTTATATCTAAGTATAAATTCAAGTTCTCCTTCTTCTGCAATTGCTGAAAAAGTTGTTGTAGTATATTCATTTGAATCTAAAATTCCAAGTGTGTTTCGATTAGCTCCCTTAACTATTAAATTGTCTTGTTCTGGTATTTCAATTGAAAGAGCCTCAACATCATTTTTTCCAATATTTAATATTTCAAGAGTTATTGCTCCTTTTGATTTTGAATAATCTCTAACTGAAATTTCAAAATCAGTTGCTACATCTTCAATTTCTATATCAAAACTATGGGATATTTCGCCTCCTCCACTTGATCTAGTAATTAGAATTTCAAGAGAATTAAGTCCTTCTTTAGCATTTTTGTCAATTCTTAAAATAACAGGAATCAGCCAAAAACTTTCATATCCTCTAACGTATGTTCCAGAATAAATTGATCCTGTTGAAGAAATGCTTGGATCAACACTAAAAGGAAATTCTTCCAAAATTTTATAATTTATTTCACCGCAGTTCACATCTTCAACACCTGTTACTTGAAACACTAATTTTACTGTTTCTCCAGGCATAGCTGGATAAGGGTCTTGATTAATTAAAGTGATGCCTAAATTACATGCAGCACTAGCAAAAGATAGCGAAATAATAAAACTAACTAAAAATATCAAAAGTTTTAATTCTCTTTTTTTAAAGCTCATAAGAAAATATATTTTTTCGCAGTTTTAAATCTTTCTTTCAAAAGGAAAAAATCAAAAAACTTTTTAAATAAAAAACAATATTCTTTATTATGGCTAAAAAAGAAAAGAACAAAAAAGAAGACATCTCAGGATTATTTATTCCTGCAGGATTGTTTATTGGCATTGGATTGGGTTTTGCTTTGGATAATCTTGTTGCATGGACTCTTTTAGGACTAGGAGTTGGATTTTTAGGCATGGCTATAGCAAGAATTTTATTGAAATAATTTTTATTTCAACGTTCATTTTAAAAATCCTCTTTTCTTTAATCGATAATGGAGTGGAAAGCTGTTCTAAGTTTCTCTTTTGTTTTAGTAGCAATTCTCTTGCTTTTTTTCTACTGGTTTCTTCCGACAAGTGAGATTTATTTTAGAATGTCTGGACCAAGTCATTCTAATTTTACATTAAATTCT